>JAQBPH010000252.1:0-15669 GCA_028287625.1 Chloroflexota bacterium
GCCGCCGGCGCCGAGGCTGGTCACCAGCGACATCACCATCTGCTCACGGATGGGGTCGATGGGTGGGTTGGTGACCTGGGCGAAGAGCTGCTTGAAGTAGTTGAAGAGCGGTTGGGGACGGTCGGAGAGCACCGCCGGCGGGGTGTCGTTCCCCATCGAGCCCACCGGCTCCTCGCCGGTGACCGTCATCGGCGCCAGCAGGAGCTTGAGGTCCTCCTGGCTGTAGCCGAAGGCCTGCTGCCGGATCAGCAGCGTGCCGGCGTCGGGCTCGGTGGGATGCTCGGTGTCCTCGAGCTCGTGGAGGTAGATGGTGCCCTGGCGGATCCAGTCCCGGTAGGGATGGGTGCGCGCCAGCTCGGCCTTGGCGGCGGCATCGTCGATGATGCGGCCGGCCTCCGTGTCGACCAGCAGGATCTTCCCCGGCTCCAGCCGCCACTTGCGGACGATCCGCTCGTCGGGGAGGTCGAGCACGCCGACCTCCGAGGCCATCACCACCAGGCCGTCGTCGGTGACCACGTAGCGCGCCGGACGCAGGCCGTTGCGGTCGAGGGTGGCGCCGATCACCCGCCCGTCGGTGAAGGCGATGGCGGCGGGCCCGTCCCACGGCTCGAGCAGCGCGGAGTGGAACTCGTAGAAGGCGCGGCGCTCCTCGTCCATCTCGTGGTTCTGGTGCCACGCCTCGGGGATCATCATCATGATCGCGTGGTGCGCCGGCCGGCCGGTCAGCGACAGCATCTCCAGGGCGTTGTCGAACTGTGCTGAGTCGGAGCCGGACTCGTCGATCACCGGCCGCAGCTTCTCGATGTCGGCACCGTAGAGCGCGCTCTTGAACCTCGACTGCCGGGCGCGCATCCAGTTGACGTTCCCGCGGACGGTGTTGATCTCGCCGTTGTGGGCGCTGTAGCGGAAGGGCTGGGCGATGTCCCAGCGGGGCAGCACGTTGGTGGAGAAGCGCGAGTGCACCAGCGCCAGCGCCGAGACCACGCTCTGGTCGACCAGGTCGGGGAAGAAGGGCGCGATCTGCCGCGCCATCAGCATCCCCTTGTAGATCACCGTCCGGCAGCTCAGGCTGCAGACGTAGAAGAGGTGGTCGCCGGCGGGCGGCGCCTCGTCGCGGCGGCGCTCGATGACCCTGCGGAGCACGTACAGCCGGCGCTCGAGCACGTCGCCGTGGACGCCGACGGCGGCGACGAAGAACTGGCGGATGGCGGGCATGCCGCCACGCGAGACGTCGCCCACCGCCGCCGGGTCGTGGGGCACGTCGCGCCAGCCCAGCAGCCGCAGGCCCTCGTCGTCGCAGCAGCGCTCGACGATCGCCTCGCAGCGGCGCCGCTCCTCGGGGTCGGTGGGCAGGAAGACCATGCCGACCCCGTAGGCGTCGGGGGCGGGCAGGTCGACCCCGGCCTCGCGGCGGAGGAAGGCGTCGGGGATCTGGATGAGGATGCCGGCGCCGTCGCCGGTCTCCGGGTCGCAGCCGCAGGCGCCGCGGTGGCCGAGGTTGACGAGCGCCTCGAGGCCCCTCCCCACGATGGCGTTGGAGCGCTCGCCGGCGATGCTCGCCACGAACGCGACACCGCAGGCGTCGTGCTCGAAGCGGGGGTCGTAGAGGCCCTGGGGGATCAGTCTCGTCATGGGGCTGGTCCTGGGTGTGCGGTGGTACGGCAGAGGGGGAGCCCGGTACTGCCGGCGCCGGCCGAGCCGGGGTTGTGGCTCCAGGGACGCCGTGCGAGGATGGCCGGGATATGGGTGGTCGCCGCGCCTTCGCTTGAACTCTAGACGATACCGCAGTCCCCGCCGCCGCGCCATCCCGTCCCGGGAACGACGGACCGTTCAGATGGGCCGGCACCCCCGGGGAGAACGGCGGTTCTCATGCCGGCGACGACGCTCCTCGACCGCGGGCCGCCGGACAGGAGGCCGGCAGTCCCGTCGGGTCCCGGCCGACTGTGTCATTGCGGAGCGGCGGACGGCGAGGCCCGGAGTTCGTCGTGGCTCGCGACGCGGCATCCTCGCAGTCGCTGCCGGGGCGCTCAACCGGGGAGCGAGGTCCCGCCGGCGGCCCGAGGCCGACCGTCGACCCGGAGTAGGTAGCATGGCGGGCAGCAGGGGAGGCCCACCCGTGGCTCTGCCACCAGCGGAGGAGTGCTCGGATGACGGTCCGTGGTGCCGAGGTCGCCGGCTCGGGCAAGGGGGCCAGCGTCGGCGACGCCGGCGTGACCACCGGCGTCCTCGCCCGGCTGCGGCGGGACGCGCCCTGGTGGCTGCTGCCGGTCACGGTGGTGGTGGTCCTCGGCGGCTTCATCGTCTACTCGATCTGGGCGTCGACCACCGGCGTGGGCGAGGCCCGGAACGCGCCCTACCTCTCACCCCTGTACTCGCCGGGATGGCTCGCGAACCACATCCCGGTGTTCCCGGGGCTGCTCTGCATCCTCGTCCCCATCGCCTTCCGGGGCACCTGCTACTACTACCGCAAGGCGTACCACCGCTCCTTCCTCTGGGATCCGCCCGGCTGCGCCGTCCCCGAGCTGCGCCACGGCGGCTACCGGGGTGAGACCGCCTTCCCGCTGAGCCTCAACAACCTGCACCGCTTCGCCCTCTACGGGGCGATCGTGTACATCCCCATCCTGGCCTTCGACGCCGCCAACGCGTTCAGCCTCGGCGGCCACCCGTATCTGGGGCTGGGCACGGCGATCATGGTGCTGAACGTGGTGCTGCTCGCCGGCTACACCTTCTCCTGTCACTCCTTGCGCCACCTGGTCGGCGGCAGCGTCGACTGCTTCTCCTGCGTGCGCCTCGGTCGCCAGCGGCACGGCGCCTGGAGGGCGGTGACCCGGCTGAACATCTTCCATCCCACCTGGGCGTGGGTCAGCCTCCTCAGCGTCTGGGCGGTCGACGCCTACATCCGGATGCTGAACGCGGGCTGGTTCACCGACCCCCACCTCCTGCTCCGATGATCCCCGAGAGCTACGACACCATCGACTGCGACGTCCTCGTGATCGGCGCCGGCGGGGCCGGGCTCCGCGCCGCCGTCGCCGCCGGCGAGGCCGGCTGCGACACCGTGGTGGTGACCAAGTCGCTGCTCGGCAAGGCCCACACGGTGATGGCCGAGGGCGGAATCGGCGCCGCGCTCGGCAACGTCGACCCCCGCGACAACTGGGGGGTGCACTTCGCCGACACCATGCTCGGCGGCCAGCTGCTCAACGACTGGCGGATGGTCGAGATCTTCGCCCGCGAGGTGATCGACCGCGTCTACGAGCTGGAGCGCTGGGGCGGGCTCTTCGACCGCACCCCCGACGGCCGCATCAGCCAGCGCGCCTTCGGGGCGCACACCTTCTGGCGGCTCGCCCACGTCGGCGACCGCACCGGGCTGGAGCTGATCCGCACCTGCCAGGACCGCGCCGTGCACGCCCCCAACGTCACCGTGCGCATGGAGTACACCCTCACCACCCTGCTGAAGGACGGCGACCGGGTGGTCGGCGCCGTCGGCTACCGCCGCAACGACGGCACCTTCGTGGTCTTCCGCGCGAAGGCGGTGGTGCTGGGCAGCGGCGGCTGGGGGCGGATGTACAAGCACACCAGCAACTCCTGGGAGGGCACCGGCGACGGTGCCGCGCTCGCCTACCGCGCCGGCGCCGAGCTCCTCGACATGGAGTTCGTGCAGTTCCACCCCACCGGGATGATCTGGCCGCCCGGGGCCCGCGGCATCCTGGTCACCGAGGCGGTGCGCGGCGAGGGCGGCCGGCTCTACAACTCGCTGGGCGAGCGCTTCATGGAGAGGTACGACCCGAAGAAGATGGAGCTCTCCTCCCGCGACGTGGTCGCCCGCTCCATCTACAAGGAGGCGCAGGCGGGCCGCGGGTCACCCCACGGCGGCGCCTTCCTCGATGTCCGCCACCGCGGCGCCGAGTACATCAGGAAGCGGCTGCCCTCGATGGTCGAGCAGTTCCACGCGCTCGCCTCGGTGGACATCACCAGGGAGCCGATGGAGGTCGGGCCCACCATCCACTACACCATGGGCGGGGTGCGGGTCGCGCCCGAGAGCGGCGCGACCACGGTGCCCGGCCTCTACGCCGCCGGCGAGGTGAGCGGCGGCCTCCACGGCGCCAACCGGCTCGGCGGCAACTCGCTCGGCGACATCCTCGTCTTCGGCAAGCGCGCCGGCGAGGCCGCCGCGGCCGAGGTCGCCGGGCGCGTCCACGCCCCCGTCGACGAGCGCCAGGTGGAGGCCGAGCAGCGCGCGCTGCTCTCGTATCTCGACCGTCACGAGGAGGGTGAGAACCCCTACCTGCTCCACGAGGCGCTCCAGGAGGCGATGCAGGACGACGCCGGCATCGCCCGTACCGGGGAGTCGCTGACCCGCTCGCTGCACGCCATCCAGGAGCTCTGCGAGCGCGCCGCGCGGATGCGGGTCGGCGGCAGCCGCATCCTCAACCCCGGCTGGCACACCTGCCGGGACGTGGTGAACATGCTGGTGATCAGTGAGGCGATCGTCCGCAGCGCGCTCGAGCGGCGGGAGAGCCGCGGCTCGCAGTGGCGCCTCGACTTCCCCGACCTCAGCGAGGAGCAGGGCAGGGTCAACTACGTCACCTACGACGGCGGCGACGGCATGCGCATCCGGGCGGTGCCCCGCGAGCCCATCCCGCCGCGCCTGCAGCGCCTGATCGACGAGGAGCTGGCGCTGCGCGCCGTCACCACCATCCCCGTCCGGCCAGACCAACGGATCGAAGGCCCGGCCGTCGCAGCGGCGGGCAGGGAGGCCTGAGATGGCGATCGCGGAGAGACCCGCCGAGCAGGGGACGGCCAGGCAGCCCGGAGCCGGCTCCGGGAGCGACGGCCCGCCCCTGGAGTTCCACGTCTTCAAGGGCATCCCCGGCGAGGAGCAGGGCGAGGTCACCTACCGGGTGCCGCCGGTGACCGGCATGGTGGTGCTCGACGCCATCCACTGGATCCAGAAGCACGTCGACACCGACCTCGCGTGCCGCTGGAACTGCAAGGCCGCGAAGTGCGGCAGCTGCTCGGCCGAGATCAACGGCATGCCCCGGCTGATGTGCAAGACCCGGATCGACGACCTCCCCGCCGGTCCGATCACGGTGCGTCCGATGAAGGCGTTCCCGCTGATCAAGGACCTGGTCACCGACGTCTCGCACAGCTACGAGGTGAACCGGCGCATCCCCCAGTTCACCCCCGCGGCGGACGAGCCGTCGCCGTTCGTCATCCAGGAGATGGACCTGGAGCGGATCTACGAGTTCCGCAAGTGCATCGAGTGCTTCCTCTGCCAGGACGTCTGCCACGTGCTGCGCAGCCACGACCTCCAGGAACAGTTCTACGGTCCCCGCTTCTTCGTGCGCGTGGCCTCGCTGGAGATGCACCCGAAGGACACCGTCGACCGTCTCGAGGCGGTGCGCACCGAGGGCGGGCTGGGCTACTGCAACATCACCAAGTGCTGCACCGAGGTGTGCCCCGAGCACATCCACATCACCGACAACGCCATCATCCCGCTCAAGGAGCGGGTCGCCGACCGGCACTGGGACCCGCTCCGCGCGGTGAGCAGGCTGCTGCTCGGCAAGCGCTGACCCCGTCGCCCGGGCGAGACGCCGGGGTGGCCGGATCGAGCGCATGATGGGGGGGTGATCGCAGCTGCCGCCCTCCTCGGCGTCTTTGTTGCACTGCTGTGCGCCTTCGTCGCCTTCTACCTGTACTCGCGCACCCCGGCCTGGCGCACGTCGGAGACCCGGATGGCGACGATGCGCCTGCTGGTCATCATCGGACCGATGTTCGGCGCACGCTTCGAGAACCCGCCCCCCGACCGCCCCGCGGTGATGGGGGAGGGGCCTGACCCGGCGGTCGAGGACCCGAAGGCTCCCCGAATACGCTAGGGCCGCGACCCGATGAGGGCTCCGGTGCCCAGCGACGGGATCCCGGTGCCCACCTCGTCGCGGCGGGAGTCGATCACGTCGACGGCGTCCCGGACCGCCTCGGCGCTGCGATGCAGGGCGGCGCTCTCGTCCTCGCTCAGCTTCACCTCGAGCACCTCGACGAGGCCGCCGGCGCCGAGCTGGCAGGGCACGCCGGTGAAGAGGCCGCGGATGCCGTACTCGCCCTCGAGGCGGACGCTGCAGGGCAGCACCTGGCGCTTGTCGAGGAGGATGGCGTCGACCATCTGGGCCGCCGCCGCGCTGGGCGCGTAGTAGGCGCTGCCGGTCTTCAGCAGGCCGACGATCTCCGCTCCGCCGTCGCGGGCGCGCTGGACGATGGCGTCCAGCCGCTCGCGGGGGATGAGGTCGGCGATCGGGACGCCGGCCACGGTGGAGAACCGCGTGAGCGGCACCATGGTGTCGCCGTGGCCGCCGAGCACGTAGGCGTGGACGTCCTCGACCGAGGCGTCCAGCTCGCGGGCGATGAAGGTGCGGAAGCGGGCGGTGTCGAGCACCCCGGCCATGCCGATGACCCGTTCCCGGGGGAACCCGCTGACCGCGCCGGCGAGCTGGGCCATGGCGTCGAGGGGGTTGGTGACCATCAGCAGGATGGTCTCGGGCGAGCGGCTCGCCACCTCCCGCACCACCGAGGCGATGACCCGGGCGTTGGTCATGACCAGGTCGTCGCGCGACATCCCCGGCTTGCGGGCGACGCCGCTGGTGACCACGACGATGTCGGATCCGGCGGTCTCGTCGTAGCCGTTGGTGCCGGTGACGAGGGAGTCGTAGCCGGCGATGGGGCCGGCCTGGAGCATGTCGAGCGCCTTGCCCTGGGGCAGGCCCTCGACGATGTCGACCAGCACCAGGTCGGCGTAGTTCCGCTCGGCGAGGCGCTGGGCGAGGGTGGCGCCGACGTTGCCGGCTCCGACCACGGTGATCTTGGCACGCACGGTGGACACTCCAGCTGGTGGGCCTGAACGGGCGCCGGCGACGGGAGCGGGCCCCCTCCGCCCCGGCACCGGGCCGCGCGGTAGTGTAGCTCGGAGCCGATGAGTCCCCGATCCGCCACCGCCGTCAAGCGCACCACCGTTCCCCGGGGCGCCCGTGCCCGCGCCGCCACCGTGGTCGAGCGGCTGAAGGACGAGTACCCGGCCGAGTGCGCCCTGGTCCACCGGTCGCCCTGGGAGCTTCTGGTGGCCACCATCCTCAGCGCCCAGACCACCGACGAGCGCGTGAACATGGTGACACCGGTGCTCTTCGCCGCCTATCCCACCGTCCACGACCTCGCCGGCGCCGCGCTCGCCGACATCGAGGAGATCATCCGCTCCACCGGCTTCTTCCGCTCCAAGTCGCGCGCCATCGTCGAGATGTCCCAGGACCTGGTCGCCAAGCACGGCGGCGAGGTGCCGCCGCGGATGGAGGACCTGGTGCAGCTCCGCGGCGTCGGCCGCAAGACCGCGAACGTGGTCCTCGGCGTCGCCTTCGGCGTGCCCGGCTTCCCGGTCGACACCCACGTCACCCGGCTCACCCGGCGGCTGGGCCTGACCCGCTCGCTCGACCCAGTGCAGATCGAGAAGGACATCTGCTCGATGGTGCCGGCCGAGGAGTGGACCGGTCTGAGCCTCCGGCTCATCCTCCACGGGCGCCGGTGCTGCACCGCCCGCGCGCCCCAGCACCAGGCGTGCGTCCTGCGGGACATCTGTCCCTCCGCCGATGGCGAGCCCGCCAGCGCCCGGAAGCCGCGTGGCCCGCAGCCGCGGACGGTACCGGCCGCCCGAGAATAGGCCCGTGCACACGCCGATCTGCGACCTCCTCGGCATCGAGTTCCCCATCGTCGGCTTCAGCCACTGCCGCGACGTGGTCGCCGCGGTGAGCCGTGCCGGGGCCCTGGGCGTTCTCGGCGCCGTCGGCTTCAGCCCGGCGCAGCTCGAGGTGGAGCTCAGCTGGCTGGACGGGGCGGTGGGCGGGCGTCCCTACGGCGTCGACGTGCTCCTGCCGCAGCGCTTCGCCGGCGCCGAGGAGGGGGGAGGCTCCCTGGAGTCGCTCACCGCCCTCATCCCCGACGAGCACCGCCGCTTCGTCGACGACCTGCTGGAGCGCTATGGGGTTCCGCCCCTGCCCGACGGCACCCCGGTGCGCAGCGGCATGCTCGATGTCTCGCAGCGCGGCGTCGGCGCCCTCCTGGACGTCGCCCTCGCCCACCGTCCCCGGCTGGTGGCCAGCGCCCTCGGGCCTGCGCCCGACTTCCTCGTCGACGCCGCCCACGAGCAGGGCGCCGTGGTCGCCGGCCTGGTCGGGAGCCGCCGCCACGCCGAGCGGCAGCGCGCCGCCGGCGTCGACCTGCTCGTCGCCCAGGGCTGTGAGGCGGGCGGCCACACGGGCGAGATCGGCACCATGGTCCTGGTCCCGGAGGTGGTCGACGCCGTCGCCCCCACCCCCGTGCTGGCCGCCGGCGGCATCGGCAACGGCCGGCAGATCGCCGCGGCGATGGCGCTGGGCGCCCAGGGCGTCTGGTGCGGCTCGGTGTGGCTGACCACCCCGGAGGCCGAGACCCACCCGGTGGTGCGCGAGAAGATGCTGCGGGCGAGCTCCGGCGACACGGTGCGCACCCGCGCCACCACCGGCAAGCCCGCCCGCCAGCTGCGCACCGCCTGGACCCAGGAGTGGGACGACCCCGCCCATCCCGACCCGCTCCCCATGCCCCTGCACACCATGCTGACCGCCGAGGCGCAGACCCGGGTGCAGCGCGCCGCGAGCGCTTCCGGCTCGGGGGCCGAGCAGCTCATCACCTACTTCGTCGGGCAGGTGGTCGGGAGCATGAACAGCGTGCGGCCGGCGGCCCAGGTGGTCCACGACATGGTCGTCGAGTACCTCGAGACCGCCGCGCGACTGTCCCCGAGAGTGGAGGTCTAGCCCGCGCGCAGGCTGCCGGCGACGACCCGGACGGGGCGGCGGCTCAGCTCCACCGAGCGCATCGCCTCCATCAGGCCGGGGTCGTCAGTGGTCGCCCAGGTGCGCCGGCCGTCGGCGAGCAGGCAGGCGGCGACTCCGTGCTCGGGGGTGCCGGATCGGTCGTGCATCACCGTGCAGGTCTCCAGGGTCGCCCCGCCGTCGTGGGTCTCCGCGAGGGCCCGTCGGGGGAGGCGGTCGACCTCCTCCTGGACGGAGAGGTGGCGGAAGCCGTGGCGCGGCGGCCGGGTCGAGTAGACGCCGACGGCGTGCTTGCTGAGGTAGCCGCCGTTCGCCGAGCAGAGGCCGGCGGTGCCGGGATCGTCGCGCAGCCGCGCGGTCATGGCGGCGATCGCGTGGCTGACGTAGTTGCTCCAGGGGCCGCCGGCGAAGGTCAGCCCCCCGGTCACGGTGAGCTCGCGGTCGAGGGGCAGCCCCAGCTCCGCGGCGGCGACCTGCACTGCCGACGGGAAGCAGGAGTAGAGGTCGACGTGGGCGAGCTCGTCGGCCCCGATCCCGGCGAGTCGCAGCGCCGCCCGGCCCGCGGCGGCGATGGCGGGGGAGGAGTGGAGGTCCGCGCGCTCCGAGAGCGGGTGGTCGTCGGCCTCGGCGGCGCTGATCGGGAAGACCCAGCGGTCGCGGGCGACGCCGAGCGCGGCGGCGGTGCCGGTGGATGCGAGCAGGATCGCCGCCGCCTGGTCGACGTGGTTGTTCGCGTTCATCAGCTTGGGATAGGGGAAGCCGACCATGCGGTTGTCCGGCGTCGGGGTGCCGATCTCCTCGGCGCTGAACCGCCGCCGCAGCACCGCGTGGGGGTTGCCCTCGGCGACGGCGCTGAACCGCGCCCAGAGCCCGGCGATGGCGCGGCCGTGCTCGGCGATGCCGCGGCCCGCCGCCGCCCGCAGCGCGTTCTCGAAGAGCGGGTAGACGCTGACGGGCATCACCAGCCCGGCCTCGACCTCGGCGGGTCCGCCCATGACCATCTCCCTGCCGATCCTCTCGGAGGGCTCGAGCCCGGCGGGCTGAGCCGTCCAGGGAGGGCGCTCGCCGGTCTCCCGGCGGATGGCCGCCCGGGTGCGCCATGCCTCGGCGCCGCCGATGAGCACCAGGTCGGCGCGTCCCTCCTGGATGTCGGCGGCGGAGCGGGTGAGCAGCTGCTGGGGGGACTGGCCGCCGGCGTGCGTGTAGGCGGTGTGGCGCGGGGCGGCGCCGAGCAGCTCGGCGACCAGCCTGCCGGGGTCGGCATAGCGCCAGGAGAGGAGGTTGACCACCCGCACCGAGTCGAGCCTGCGGAGCAGCCCGGCGGCGCCGCTGTCCGCCTCCGCGCGCCGCGCCGCCTCGGCGACCAGCGCGACCGGCTCCGGCGCGTGTCCCTCGCGGTGGCAGAGCTGACCGGCGCCGACGATCACCGGCGTGCGCGGATCGAGGCTCACCCGGGCCGGGCCCCGTCAGGCAGGGGCGCCGCCCACCTCCTGGGCCCACGCCTGCGCCTGGTCGTCCGGGACCGGGGTGTGGCCGTCGAGGGAGTGGGCCAGCCGGCGTGCCTCCTCGGGAGACAGCCGCAGCCGTCCCACCTCCTCGGGGGCGAGCAGCTCGGTCTCGATGCAGAGGTCGATGAACTGGTCGAGCTCGACGGCGTCCATCGGTTCGAGCCAGCGCGCCTTGCGGATGAGGCGCTCCCGCGAGCTGGGGAGATAGATGCCGAGATCGGCGAACGCGAGCAGGACGGCTCTCGCCATCTCGAGGGGGGTGGACACGCCGAGTCACTCCTGGGCCGGCACGGCTTGCGGTGAGAAGGTGGCGCCGCGCGGCTTCGCCGATGGTACGCGCCCTTCGGTGCGGTCCGTGGCCGTCGCACGCTCGTGACCCGGTCAGGGCCGGGCGGAGCTCTGCAGCGCCGCGGCGAGCAGCCCCGCCACCTCCACGGTCTCCCGCCGCTGCCGCTCCCGCCAGGCCGGGTCGTTCCGGTGGCCGAGCAGGTCGTCGTAGAGCGCCCCGTACAGGTCGTTCACAAACTGGCGGTCGCTGAGCGCCCCGGTGGGGTGGCTGCGGCCCTCGGTGCCGCCGTCGATCGCGCGCAGGTCGGCGTCCTCCCAGCGCAGCTCGGCGCCGCGTCCGGGGAGGACGAGGGAGACGAGGTTGCGCCGCCGCTCGCCGGCGTAGGAGACGGCGATGCGGGCGCTGCCGGGGCCGACGGCGAGCTCGACCGCGGCGCTCTCCCGTCCGGGCTCGCCGTCGCGCTCGGCCCGGAGCACCCGCGCGCCCGGGTCGAGGCGGTGGCACAGCGCCAGGTAGTGGACGCCGTGGTCGCCGAGGATCCCGCCCTCGCGGTCGCCGTGGGCCCGCCAGCCGCCGGCGCTCAGCGGATCGGTGCCGGGTCGCTCCACCTCGACCTCGAGGCGGAAGCGGGTGCCCGCCGCCAGCGGGCCGCGGAGGCAGCGCTCGGTCACCCGCCAGGCGGGTGCGTGGGCGTACTGGTGCACCGTCGCCACCAGCCAGGAGGGAGCCGCCCCGGTGAGGCGGCGGAGCTCGTCGACATCTCCGGCGGCGACCCCGAGCGGCTTCTCGCAGAGCACGTCGACGCCCCGCCGGGCGGCGGCGGCGATCGCCGCGAGGTGGGCGCTCGGCGGGCTGGCGATCACCAGCAGGTCGCAGCCCGAGCCGTCGAGCAGGGCGTCGACGTCGGCGAACGGCCGGCCCCGGCGGGTGCGCCCCACCACCGTGGCGCAGCGCTCGGGGTCGGGGTCGCAGACGCCCGCGATCACCGCCGCCCCGGTCTCCTCTGCGCGGCAGAGCGCGGGCAGGTGGGCTCGGAGCGCTGCCGACCCCAGTCCGCAGAGGCCGACGGCGGCCGGGATCACCCCCGCACGGCCCCCGGGGCCAGGGCCGCGGCCAGCGCCTCCAGGGCGGCGTCGGCCTCCGCGGCGCCCAGGGTGAGCGGCGCGTTCAGCCGCACCCGGGGCACCTGCGCCACCAGCAGCCCGTGGTCGAGACAGGACAGGAACAGGCGCTGGCTGAGCTCGGGGCCGGCGAGCCCGCCGGTCTCCGGGTCGACCAGGTCGAAGCCGAGCATCAGCCCCACCCCCCGGGTGGCGGCCACGTACGGCGAGACGGTCTCCAGGTCGCGCAGGCCCGTGGCGAGCCGGGCGCCGGTGCCGCGGACGCTCTCGAGGAAGCCGTCGCCGGTGACGATGTCGAGCACCGCCAGGCCGGCGGCGCAGGCCACCGGGTTGGCGCCGTAGCTGCTCGAGGTCGCCGAGGGCTCGGCGAACAGGCTGTTGTCCCAGAGCTCGCTGCCGGCGGCGACGCCGCTCAGCGGGTAGCCGCCGCCGATCGCCTTGCCGAGGACGAGGATGTCGGGGGCGACGTCGTACCAGCTCGCGGCGAACACGGTGCCGAGGCGGCCGAAGCCGGTGATCGACTCGTCGAGGATGAGCAGCCAGCCGCGGCGGCCGCAGAGCTCGCGGAGCGCGCGGAGGAAGTGGCGCTCGGGGGGGAGGTTGCCGGCGGTGCCGAGGATGGGCTCGACGATCACCGCGGCGACGCCGCCCTCGAGCCCGGCCGCGTACTCGTCGAGGGCATCCAGCGCGGCGGCGCCGTCGCCCGCGCACTCCGGGTAGCTGATGGCGTCGTGCCCGGCGCAGATCGGGTAGTCCACGTCGTGCACCCAGTCGACCCCCAGCCAGGAGCGCTCGTCGGCGTGGCGGTGTCCGGTGAAGCGCACCCCGGTGCTCTTGCCGTGGAAGCCGGTGGTGAACGAGAGCAGGTGGCGCCGGCCGGTGACCGACTGGGCGAGGCGCACCGCCACCTCGACCGCCTCGGTGCCCCCGGAGTAGAGGGCGGTGCGCTCCAGGCCGGCGGGCAGCACCTCGGCGAGCGCCTCCAGGTACTCGGCGTGCTCGGGGGTGTGGAGCACGCAGGCGGCGAGCCGTCCCGCCTGACGGCTCAGCGCCTCGGTCCACCGGGGATGGCCGTGCCCGATGGCGGCGACGCCCATGGCGGTGGCGAAGTCGAGGTAGCGCCGTCCCTCGGTGTCGACGAGGTGCGCACCCTCACCATGCGTGATGACGAGGCCGGCGTTCTCGGCGATGCGGCGCGGCCCGCCTCCGCCGAGCCGGCGGATGGTGTCGGGGGTGCGGGCGGAGGCGGCCATGCGGCCGCAGTGTACGAAAGCTCCCGCCTCACAGCGCGTCGCCACCGCCGTGCCGGGCGCGCAGCCGGCGGCGCTGGTGCTGGTAGCGGCGCAGGTGGTAGGGGACGTTCACCACCACCGTCCCGGGGCGGAAGAGCAGCGCCGCCTTGAGCCGCAGCGCGGTCTGGTTGTGGAGGATCTGCTGCCACCAGCGGGTGGCCACCATCTCCGGGAGCACCACCACGATGGTGTCGTCGGGCTGCTGGTGGTCGATGGCGTCGATGTAGGCGAGCAGCGGGCGCACCAGTGAGCGGTAGGGCGACTCGATGATCTCCAGGGGCACGTGGTTGCCCCACGCCTCCCACTTCGCCTTCAGCCGCGCGATCTCCTCGGGGTCGTCGCTGATGTGCACCGCGATCACCTGGTCGGAGATGGTGCGCGCCAGCGCCAGGCTCTGCAGCGCCGGCCCGTTGAGGTCGGAGACGGGCACGATCACCACCGGCTTGAGCTCTCCCGGCGAGGTCGGCGTCTCGGTGGTGAGCTCGGTGGTGACGTCCGCGTAGTGGCGGTGGATGGCGCGGAAGGTGAGCACCAGCAGCGGGATGATCACCAGCACCACCCAGGCGCCGGTGAGGAACTTCTCCCAGGCGGTGATCAGGAAGACGGTCGCGGTCAGGGTCATCCCCACCGCGTTGATGGCCAGACCCCGCTGCCACCCGGGCTCGCGCAGTCGCAGCCACCGCGCCACCATCCCCGCCTGGGACATGGTGAAGGCGAGGAAGACGCCGATCGTGTAGAGGGGGATGAGCGAGTCGGTGCGGCCACGGAAGACCACGAGCAGCACGATCGCCAGGGTCCCCAGCACGACGATGCCGTTGCTGTACGCGAGCCGGTCACCGAGGCGCTTGAAGAGGTGGGGGGCGTAGTCGTCCCGCGCCATGAAGAAGAACAGCCGCGGGAAGTCGGAGAACGAGGTGTTGGCGGCGAGCACGAGGATCGCGGTGGTGGTGGCGATCACGTAGAAGTACAGGAGGGTGGTGCCGAAGGCGGCGTGGGCGATCTGGGAGATCACCGTCTGGTAGTGGGGGTCGTTGGAGTCGTACGCGCGGGCGCCGACCGCACGCGCCGCCAGGGTGATGCCGCTGAACATGAGCGCCAGCAGGGTCACCATCACCGTCAGGGTGGTGCGCGCGTTCTTCCATTCCGGTGGCTGGAAGGCGGGGACGCCGTCGGAGATCGCCTCCACCCCGGTGAGCGCGGTGCAGCCGGAGGCGAACGCCTTGAGCAGCAGGAAGATGCTCACCTGCCGGGTGGCGTGCTCGAGCATCGGCGTGGTCTCGGGGAGGTGGCCGGTTCCCCACTTGATCGCGATCACCGTGAGCATCACGAAGATGCCGGCGATGAAGAGGTAGGTCGGCGCCGCGAAGATGCTCCCCGACTCGCGGATGCCGCGCAGGTTGCCGAGGATGAGGAGGACCACGAAGCCGACGCAGAGCTCGACGCGGTAGGCCTGCATCGTCTGCGCGGCGCTGACGATGGAGTCCACCCCGCTGGCCACCGACACCGCCACGGTGAGCACGTAGTCGGTCATCAGCGCCGAGCCGGCGACCACCCCGGCGAGGGGGCCCAGGTTGTCGCTGGCGACGATGTAGGAGCCGCCGCCCTTGGGGTAGGCCTTGATCGTCTGCCGGTAGCTGAGGCCCACCGCGACCAGCAGGAAGAGGATCGCGAGCATGATCGGGATCGAGTACGTGTAGGCGGCCGTCCCGGCGGCGCCCAGCACCAGCAGGATCTGCTCGGTGGCGTAGCCGACCGACGACAGGGCGTCGGAGGAGAGCACCGCCAGCGCCTTGACCTTGGTCAGGCGCTCGTGGATGGCCTGCCGGCTGGCGATGGGGCGGCCGAGGAGGGCGCGGCGCAGCCGGCCCAGCTGGGTCCTGGGCTGGGCGCCCTCCTCCCGTGCCTGCAGGTAGCCCTCGGACACCTTCTCGAACTCGCGCCGCCGGGAGCGGGCGCCGCGCACGTAACGGTCGCCGGGCAGCGTCCCCCGCGCCTGCCGAAGGTCGAGGTCGGGGTCGATCTCCTCCGGAGCACCCGTGCCGGTGTCCCGCGCCCGGGGGGTCGTCGCCCACCTCCGGCCCGCGTCGCGAAGGGAGCGGACCTCCTCCTCCGTGAGACTCACCTGACCGGGGACGGCGGTCCCGGAGGCGTTCGAGTCGGCGGGAGAGGCGCTCACGACAGCTTCGGACAGTGTAGGGAGCGGGCGTCCTGGGCGCCTCCGACCCACCATCGACGTGACGTCCGCTAGGATGCAAGCAACGCCGCGCCTCGACACCTCCCGCCATCATCGTCGCAGCAGCCCGCGGCGGGCTGCCCAACCCATCCCTTGTGACCGTCACGCCCATTCCTCACATGCCCACCGACTCCGCCAACCACGAGGCGCCGACGGAGGGCTCTGCCCTGCCGGAAGCCGGGACGCGCCAGGACGCACCCGACGCTGGTACGGCCGTGCCCACCGACGTCCCCGCGGAGGCGGCCGTGTCTGACGACGCCGTCGAGGCTGCTCCCGAAGCCGCCGCCGAGGCTGCACCCGAAGCCGCTGCCGAGGCTGCGCCCGAGCCCGCCGCCGAGGCTGCGCCCGAGCCCGCCGCCGAGGCTGCGCCCGAGGCCGCCGCC
>JAQBPH010000258.1:0-7981 GCA_028287625.1 Chloroflexota bacterium
CCCTCGTTCCAGCTGGCCATGGTGACCGAGTCGACCGCCTTCGGTAGGAGTGCGCACCGGGCTCGTGCCAGGAGACACAGAAGAAATCCGACACCCACGTGGACAATCGGATCGTGGAGTCTCCGGAAGAGCCTGGCGCAACCCAACCGGCCGAGGCGGACCAGGGGGCATCCCGTCGACCTCAGCATCGGAGGCGCGACATGAGGTGCGGTCGACCAGTTCCGGAGAATCAGAGAGCACGCCTCACGTCGCGTGCGTCTGCCGCCGCGTTGAGCCTCGTCCTGGCGGCATTGCTGCTCATGGTCGGCGCCGGCGGTGGCTCCGCGGCGTCAGGCCACACCTTCTACGTCTCACCAGGCGGGAGCGACACGCAGGCCGGCACCACGGTTCTGACGGCGTTCCAGCACATCCAGGCGTGCGCGCGCGTGATGACGATGGGCGACACCTGCTCGATCATGTCGGGGACGTACCGTGAGACCATCGTGCCCGCGAACTCTGGGATGCCCGGCGCTCCGATCACCTACCGGGCCGGTCCAGGCGCAGACGTGGAGATCAACGGCACCGATCCCGTGAGCAGTGGTTGGACTCGGGTGACCCCCGGCGATGCAGGCCTCACGGCAATGGCACGAACAGACCCGTACCTGATCCCCTCGCCGTTCTACGCGGCGGTCACGGCCGGCCGGGTCTGGAAGACGTCCGTCCGACTCCCCAACCTGTCGACCGATTCCACCCTTCTGGGCGATGACCAGATCTTCGTCGACCGGCAGATGATGGTCCAGGCACAATGGCCGGACCCAGGGAGCGATCTGCTGAAGCCCGCCGTCGAGTTCGCGCCGTCGGTCACCTACAGCACCACCAACGTCCCCACCATTCGCGACCCCCAGCTCGCCGAGCCGGCGGGCTACTGGTGCGGTGCACGTGTCCTCATCAGCTCCTGGTTCGTGACCCAGACCGACGACGTCATGTCTCCCAAAGGTGGCGCCGCCCGATGTGAGGGCTCGATCCCCGGTGCGGTCACCCTCGATGCGCCGCTGGCCTGCGTCAGTCAGCCGACAGCCACCGGAGTGAGGCTCCGGTACTCTCTCTTCGGCAGGATCGAGCAGTTGTCCGGCTCGGGACAGTGGTTCTACAGCCCACCGTCCCAGGCCCTCTACCTCATCGACCGCAACGCAGACGACCCAGATCGCCATCTCGTCGAGGTGAAGCAGCGGACACGGGCGTTCGATCTGCGAGGCATCGGCTACACCACCGTCAGCAACCTCAACCTGTTCGGCAGCACGATCCAGACTGACCAGAACAGCTCCGGCGACCTCCTGGAGGGACTGGAGGTCCTGTATCCATCCCACTACAGTGATCTGACCCCGCCGCCGCGCGGCGATTCGTGCCTCGTCCTCGGGATCGGGCAGAATACCAGTGGCCTGGTCCTGAATGGCACGAACAACACCGTCCTCCACAGCACCATCGCCTATAGCGCAGGCAGCGGCATTGCCCTGCTCGGCGCCGGCAACTCCGCCATCGACAACATCATCCACGACGTCGACTACATGGCCACCTTCGCAGGAGGCGTATCGGTCAGAGGCAGCAGCCAGACGGTGCTCCACAACACCATCTTTCGGACCGGACGAAGCGGCGTCTTCTGGCAGCCGCCCGGCCCAACCACACCGTCCGGTCCGGCGAGCGGCGACCTGATTGCCTACAACGACCTCTCAGACTACGATCGACTGAACCTCGACGGGGGCGCCGTCTATACGGGTGACGGCTCCGGACAGGACGAACCGGTGACGAGGCTCGACCACAACTGGGTCCACGACTGGCAGAATGCGTATTCCCTCGGGCCTGAACAGTCGAAGGCCGAAGCGGGAATCTACCTCGATTCCGGCTCGAACCACGTTCTCCTCTACGACAACGTGGGATGGGGCAATCCGAGCGACACGGTGTTCCTCAACCCGACTGCCCAATCCCTGACGCACGACATCTCGGTCTTCAACAATGACGGTGGCGTCGAGGTCTGCCAGACGTCTGGAGGCCACACGCAGGTGGTCAACGGCATCGGCGACGTCACAGAGCTGAGGGCGTGCGGCACCGGGCCAACCGGTGTCCCGCCTGCGAACAACCTTCCCTCCAACGTGGATCCGCGGTACGCGGATGAAGCGCGCCACGACTACCATCTCAGACCGGACTCACCTGCACGGAACGCGGGCTACCCCATCCAGGGGGTCACGGAGGGCTCGACGGATCCCACGCCGAGTCTGGGCGCCTACCAGTACGGCGGCCCCCACTGGCGGCCGGGAGCACGGTACGGGGAGCTCCACATACTGTTGGAGGGAATGTGTCTCCGCCCTGCGCCCGCGTTCTCCGGCCTCCGTCCTCTGTGAAGGCCGGACGTCCCGCCGGCGGACGGGCTCATCGGCGGGCTCTCGCCAGGGCTTGAATGTAGTCAGTGCCGTCCCCGAACGTCGGCACCAGGTAGGAGCCTTCCCCGAGCTCGTTCCATGCCTCGACCATCATCAGGGGTCGAAGCGGTTGCACCTCGACCCGCCGAGTGGGGTTGCTCTCGAGCCATCGCAGGCCCTGGCGCGCGAAGGAGGAGAACTGATCGGGGCTGGCTGTGAACCAGAACACCTTGTTGGCCAGCGGTTCCGCCCAGGGCCGTGGATCCCAGTTGACCTCGACCACCGGAACGTAGGGCGTGGGGCCCGACCGGGCAAAGAGGTCCCATACGGACTCACAGGCGCGAACCAGATCGGCATAGGGGTGCTCGCCGGCGTCGATCGGCACATTGCCATCGGCGAAGACGTAGTTGTATGCGTATGCCGACAGGGCGTCGTAGTGGACGCCCTGTGTCGAGAGGTCGATGGAGTGGGTGGAGTCGGCCCGGACGTTGCCGACCACGTAGACGCCTGGCAGGCCATTGGCAACCGCGGTCAGCTGCAACTCCAGGAGAGCCGTTCTCGCGTCGGCTGCGCCTCTGGGAAAGGCGTTCGCGAGAACCTGAGCGTCATTGATGATGAGGAGGGGTTTGCCCTGCACGCGCTGATACGACGGGTCCCTGAAGTACGTGGTCACCCAGGTGTGAACCACACGCTGCCAGGTGGTCAGGTCGGAGATGCCATTGACCTCGTCGATGTAGTCGAGCGCGAAGCGAACCCTGTCGTGATCCTTCAGATTTCCATAGTGCTGCAATGCATTGTTGGCCCATGAGGCATTGAGCTTGTTGATCCTGATGTTCTCCGGGTCGTGGTACCAGTCGAAGGCAAAGAAGTCGACGCCTGCATCCCTCGCCCAGTGGAGTTGCAGCTGCAGGCTGAGGTCGCTGTCGTCACTCCAACCGAACAGCGGCCTGCGTGTCTGGTACGGACCTTTCAGCAGGCCCTTGAACCAGGGGCTGTTGTCATCAACCGGACCAGCCCAGCCGTCGTAGTAGTAGGCGCCGACCACCGCGGCTGTGCTCGGTCCGGGCAGGTGCGCATCGACCGCGGCGACGCTGGGCGCGGCTGAACCGGCGAGGCCGGTGAGCGACGACCCGAGGACGAGGCTGGCAATGAGCAGTCGCAGCGAAAGAGGCGATCTCGTCATCGATGTCATTCCTCATCGTCGGTATCCAGGGTTCAGCGGGCTGTCGGGCAGCAGCCGGCGATCGGTCCGGTCGCCCGTGCCGAGGAGTCCGCCCGCCACCACCCCGGCGTCGGCGTCCGGGTCAGCGACGGCTCTGCGCGCCACGCACCGCCATCACGACCAGGATGACGATGACCAGGGCGAAAACCACTCCGGCCCCGAAGATGAGGCCGACGAGCTTCCCGACCAACGCCAGTGGCTCGAGCATCAGTTGCACCCCCGCCGCATGAGGATCAGATCCTCATGCAATCTGCTATAGCTGGTGACACTATAGCTGGCGTACCCGATGGGTACCCGGCCGCCACGCCGGCGTTCGAGCGCGGCTACTCTGGGGTGACCCTGACCGGCTGCCGGCCCGGTCGACGGTCGACGGAGGTACGACGATGACGGCACCACGGTTCGAGGGAACGCTGGAGCCGGCGCGCGGCGGGGGCGCCTTCGTGAGCCTTCCCGCCGAGGTGCTGGCAGGGCTCGGCGGGGGCACCCGGCTGCGGGTGCGCGGCACGTTGAACGGCGTCGGCTTCCGCAGCTCGACGATGCCCACCGGAGGCGGCGCCGCCTGCCTGGGTGTCCACAGGGCGACCCGCGAGGCCGCCGGGGCCGCATTCGGCGACACCGTGGTGGTCGAGATCGAGGTCGACGACGCGCCACGGGAGGCCGAGCTGCCCGCGGAGCTCGCCGGGGCGCTGGCGTCGGAGCCCTCGCTCCAGGCGGCGTTCGAGGGGCTGGCGCCGAGCCGGCGGCGGGAGCTGGCGAGCTCGGTGGCCGAGGCGAAGCGCGAGGACACCCGGGCTCGGCGGGTGGTGCGGATCGTCGAGCAGCTGCGCGCCGGGGGCTGACGACGTCGAGCGAGCCCACCGTAGGTAGTTGACAATCTCGATCAATTAAATCAAGTATAGGCGCGCCGTCCCGACCGAGAAGGGAGACGACCGTGCCGCCCAGACCGCTGACCGCCGCCATCCGCCTGCTCATCGCCGCCGTTCTCACCCTGACCGGGTGCGGGGCAGCGACGGCGAGCGGCGCCATGTCGAGCGCCGCGCCGCAGCTCACGCTCCGCCTCGGCTTCCTTCCCAACCTCACCCACGCGCCCGCCATCGCCGGTGTCGACAGGGGGTTCCTGCAGGCCGCACTGGGGAGTGGCACCAGGCTGGCCACCCAGACCTTCAACGCCGGCCCGGCGGCGGTGGAGGCGCTCTTCGGGGGCGCCATCGACGCCGCCTACGTCGGTCCCAACCCCGCCATCAACGGCTTCATCAGGTCCGGGGGAGCCGCGCTGCGCATCGTCTCCGGGGCCACCTCCGGCGGCGCCGCCCTGGTGGTGCAGCCGAACGCGGGCATCCGCACCGCCGCCGACCTCCGCGGCAGGCGGATCGCCACCCCGCAGCTGGGGAACACCCAGGACGTCGCCCTGCGCTCCTGGCTCCAGGACAACGGGCTCACCACCGACCCCCGGGGCGGCGGCGACGTGAGGATCGTCGCCACCGAGAACGCCACCACCCTGCAGCTCTTCGAGCAGGGCCAGCTCGACGGCGCCTGGGTGCCGGAGCCGTGGGCGTCGAGGCTGGTCGACGAGGGCCACGGCACCGTCCTCGTCGACGAGGCCACGCGCTGGCGCGGCGGGCTCTTCCCCACCACCGAGCTGATCGTCTCCAGGACCTTTCTCGAGCGCCATCCCGACGCGGTCCGCCGGCTGGTGGCGGGCAACCTCGCCGCCGTCGACTGGCTCGACGCCCACCCCGCCGAGGCGCGCACGGTCGTGAACGAGGGCCTGCGGCGGCTCACCCAGAGGGCGCTGAGCCCCCAGGTGCTCGCCGACGCCTGGAGCCACCTCGGCTTCTCCGCCGACCCCCTGGCCGCCCTGCTCCAGCAGGAGGCCCACATGGCCGGTGCGGTCGGCCTGCTCGCCACCACCGACCTCCGGGGCATCGAGGACCTGCGGTCGCTCAACGCGGTGCTGAGCGGGCTGGGACGGGCGACGGTCTCGGACGCGGGGCTCGGGGGATGAGCACGCTCGCGCACGCCCGTGCCGCCGCGCCCTCCTGGGCTCCCTGGCCAGGGCTGCCGGCGATCCGTCTCGAGGGCGTCGGCCGCGTCTTCGGCACCGCCGGACGCGCGGTGGCTGCGCTGGACGGGATCAGCCTCGAGGTGGGGCAGGGGGAGTTCGTCTGCCTGGTCGGCGCCTCGGGATGCGGCAAGAGCACGCTGCTCTCGCTCATCGCCGGGCTCGACCGGCCCACCGCGGGACGCGTCGAGGTGGAGGGGGGACGCCCCGCGCTGATGTTCCAGGACGCCGCGCTGCTGCCCTGGCTCACCGTGGCGCGCAACGTCGAGCTGCCCATGCGGCTGCGCGGCACCGGCCACCGCGAGCGCGCCGCCGAGGTCGACCGGCTGCTCCGGCTGGTGCACCTGGAGGGGTTCGCGGAGCGCCGTCCGCACCAGCTCAGCGGGGGGATGCGGCAGCGCGTGGCGCTGGCCCGCGCCCTCGCCCAGCGCACCGAGGTGCTGCTCATGGACGAGCCCTTCGCCGCCGTCGACGCCATCACCCGTGACCTCCTCCACGAGGACCTCGCCCGCATCGCCGTCGAGAACGCGATGAGCGTGGTCTTCGTCACCCACAACGTGCGCGAGGCGGTGCGTCTCGGCGACCGGGTGCTGCTGCTCACCAGCCGCCCCGGTCGTGTCGCCGAGGAGTTCGCCGTCGACGTGCCCCGTCCGCGGCGCATCGAGGACCCCGCCGTCGGCGCGCTGGCGCTGTACATCACCGCGCGTCTGCGCGAGGAGATCGGCCGTCATGGCGGTGGCTGACGCCGAGCGTGCCCGCACCGAGGCGGGCCTCGACGCCCTCGAGCTGAACGCGCCGCCTGCGCCCTCGCGCCGGCGCAGGGCGGTGCGCACGGTGGCGCCGAAGCTCACCGCGGTGGCGGTGCTGCTCGCCGCCTGGCAGCTGGTGGTGAGCCTGCACCTGCGCCCCGCCTACCTCATCCCGGCTCCCGCCGGCGTCTGGTCGACCTTCACCGAGCAGTGGCGGCAGGGCCACGTCGGCGCCGCCATCTGGACCAGCCTCAGCCGCGGCGCGGTGGGCTTCACGCTCGCCCTGCTGATCGGCACCCCGCTCGGCCTGCTGCTGGCGCGGGTGGCGCCGGCGCGGCTGGCCGTCGGCTCGCTGGTGGCGGCGCTGCAGAGCCTGCCCTCGGTGGTCTGGGTGGTCCCCGGCCTGCTCCTCCTCGGGCCCTACCCGGCGACCGTCGTCTTCGTGGTGGTGGTGGGCGCCTTCCCCTCGGTCGCCCTGGGCGTGGTGGCCGCGGCCGAGCAGACCCCGCCGCTGCTCGTCGATGTCGGCCGCGCCCTCGGCGCCCGCGGGCTCGCGCTCCACCGGCACGTGCTCATCCCCGCGGCGCTGCCCGGCTACCTCTCCGGAGTGAAGCAGGCGTGGTCGTTCGCCTGGCGCTCGCTGATGGCCGCGGAGCTGATCACCCAGAGCGCCGACCTCGGGCTGGGCCTGGGACAGCTGCTCGACTCCGGCCGGCAGACCCTCGACATGAGCCTGACGATCATGGCCATCCTGGTGATCCTCGCCGTCGGCGTCGCCGTCGACTCGCTCGTCTTCTCGCCGCTGAGCCGGGGCGTGAACCGCCGTCGCGGCCTGGTCGAGGTGCGCGGCTCGTGACCGCCCACGGACTGGTCACGCCGCTCGGCGGCCGCCTGGTCGACCGCCGCCTCGCCCCCGACGCCGCCGCCGACCTGCGCCGCCGCGCCGCCACGCTCCCCGGGCTGCGGCTGCGCGAGGCCGAGCTCGCCGACCTGGAGCTGCTCGGCAACGGCGCGTACTCGCCGCTGACCGGGTTCCTCGGCAGGGCCGACTACGAGGCGGTGGTCGACGGCGCCGCGCTCGGCGACGGCACGCCCTGGACGCTGCCCATCACCCTGAGCGCCGGCGACCTCGACGTGGGCGCGCTCGCCGAGGGCGCCGAGCTGGCGCTGCTGGATCCGTCGGGGCGGCTGCGCGGCGTGCTCGGCGTGCACGAGGTGTTCACCCGCGACCTGGAGCGCGAGGCGCGGGAGGTGTACCGGACCACCGACGACGCCCACCCCGGGGTGCGCGCGCTGCGCGGCGCCGGTGCGACGCTGATCGGCGGCGCGGTGCGCGTGCTCGGCGGCGCCGGCGACGAGCGCGCGCTCGATCCGTCGCAGACGCGCGCGGCCATGCTGGAGCGCGGCTGGCGGACCGTGGTCGCCTTCCAGACCCGCAACCCCGTGCACCGCGCCCACGAGTACCTGACGAAGGTGGCGCTGGAGCAGGTCGACGGCCTGCTGCTGCACCCCCTGGTGGGGGTCACCAAGGACGACGACATCCCCGCCGCGGTGC
>JAQBPH010000265.1:0-3560 GCA_028287625.1 Chloroflexota bacterium
GCAACAAGTAGCCGCTCGAGCGCGGCGACGATCGGATCGTAGGTTTCGGCGAACAGCGCGGTGCCAGATCCGGTTGCGGCGCGGAGGGCGTCGGCGAGGCCGTGCTTGGTCACCGCGTAGCCCGCCAGCCGCTCGACCCAACTGCGCAGCGCGTCGATCGGCGCCTGCCTCTCCAGGAGCTGGCCGGCGGCGTCGACGACCTTGCGAACCTCCTGCCGGTAGGTGGCGAGCACGAGCTCCTCCCGGGTGGGGAAGTGCCGGTACAGGGTCGCGTTGGCGACACCCGCTCGCCGGGCGATCGCGTTCAGCGAGGCGTCGGGGGACTCGGCGAGCGCCTCCAGCGCTGCCGCCAGGATCGCCTCGCGGTTGCGGCGGGCATCGCTGCGCCTGAGCTCGTCGGACTCCGTCATGCACCCGTGCCCTGGTTGAAAACGGGGAACTCCCCACTTATACTCGCTCGCAACCGGGGAGCTCCCCGGTACGCGGAGCCTACCTCGCCGGCAGCAGGAACAGGAGACATGACGATCCACACCGAGATCACCCCGACCGAGGTGGCGGACCGCGTGGCGATCCGCGAGCTGGTCGACGCCTATGCGCATTGCGCCGATCGCCGTGACGCCCAGGGGCAGAGGTCGCTCTTCACGGAGGACACCCACTTCGTCGTCCACATGGACGGTCAGGGCTCCGAGCCCACACAGGTGCTCGACGGCCGGGAGGCGCTGACGCCCGTGTTCGAGGATCTCAACCGGTACACGGCGACGATGCACTTCAATGGCCAGAGCACCATCGCGCTCGACGGCGACCGGGCGACCGGCGAGAGCTACTGCATGGCCCATCATCTGTCGGTCGGCGCGGACGGGCAGCGGACGCTGATGATCGCCGCCATCCGCTATGACGACGTCTTCGTCAAACAGCAGGGGGCATGGTTGTTCGCCGAGCGCCGGCTGATGGTCGACTGGATCGAGACGCGGCCTCTCGCCGCCTGACAGGGAGCGACTCATGTCGGTTTCGCGGGGAGCCGTCGGGTTCGGTGCGCAGACGACCGCCGCCGAGGTGCTCGACGGCGTGGACCTGCACGGCCGCCGGGCCGTGGTGACCGGGGCAAGCTCCGGGATCGGCGTGGAGACCGCTCGGGCCCTGGCCGCGGCCGGAGCGGAGGTCACACTCGCGGTGCGCGACACCGACGCGGGCAGTCGAGTGGCGGCGGGTCTGGCCGCCGAGCTGCCCTCCGGGGCCAGTGCGCTGGTGGTGACGCGGCTGGATCTGGCCGACCGGTCCACCGTCGCGGCGTTCACGGCCGGGTGGAGCGGGCCGCTGCACATCCTGGTCGCCAATGCCGGGGTGATGGCCTTCCCTCAGCTCACCCGATCTCCCGAGGGTCGGGAGGCTCAGTTCGCCGTCAACCACCTCGGGCACTTCGCACTCGCCACCGGGATGCACCGGTTCCTCGCGGCGGCCGGCGGCGCTCGGGTGGTCTCCGTCAGCTCGATCGGGCACATGTTCTCGCCGGTCGTCTTCGATGACCTGGACTATCGCTTCCGCCCCTACGATCCGTGGACCTCCTACGGGCAGTCGAAGACCGCGAACATCCTCTTCGCCGTCGGCGCCGCCGAGCGGTGGGTCAGGGACGGCATCACCGTGAACGCGCTGATGCCGGGCAATGTCGGCGGCACCTCGCTGGCGCGGCACATGGACGCCCGGGAGCTGGCCCGTTTCGACCAGGACACCGGGCTGGCGCTGCCGCCACCGAAGACCGTCGCCCAGGGCGCGGCGACCACGGCCCTGCTGGCCGCCTCTCCCACGGTCGAGGGCATCACCGGTCGCTACTTCGAGGACTGTGCGCCGGCAGCCCCGGTCACCGAACGCGCCGGGGCCATCGCAGGCGTGGCGCCCTATGCCATGGATCGCGACAACGCCGCTCGACTGTGGACCGTATCCGAGCACCTCGTCCGCTAGTGCCCCGTTCTGCCGCCATGGGGCGGCACCACCAGTACTGGGCGCGGCTGCGCAGCCTGCTGTGGCAGCCCCCGCGCCCCCACGGCGACCAGCCCCAGGGACGCGTCGTCGGCCACCTGGAGCTGTTCTACGACCTGGTCATGGTCGTCCTCGTCGCCCAGGCCGCTCAACACCTGGCCACTCACCTCAGCGGGCGCGGGCTCGGCGAGTTCGCCGCCGTGTTCACCCTGGTGTGGATCGCCTGGTTCAACGGCACGCTCCACCACGAGCTGCACGGCCGCGAGGACGCCCGCGGCCGGATCATGTTCCTGCTGCAGATCCTGGCACTCGTCCCACTCGGCGCCCTCATCCCGGAGGCGGGCAGCGCGCGCGGGCGTGGCTTCGCCGCCGCCGCCGGTGTGCTGTTCACGCTGCTGGCTCTGCTGTGGTTCCTCGCCGCGCGTGGTGACCAGCCCGAATACCGCCGCCCAAGCCGCCAGTTCGTGACCGGCACCGCCCTGTGCGCAGCGGTGCTGGCGGCCAGCGCCCTCCTGCCGCCTGGAGCCCGTGTGCTGGTCTGGGGCCTGACGGGCGTCGCCTATCTTGCCGGGGTGTCGGCCGTGATCGCCACGGCCTCACCGCTCGAGGCCGGCGCGCTCACCATGACCGACGCTCTGATCGAACGCTTCGGGCTGCTCATCATCATCGTGCTCGGCGAGACCGTGACCGGTGTCGTCAGCGGGCTCGCGCACACACCGGTCGATGCGCTCACCCTCCTTGTCGCCCTCATCGCCGTCCTGGCCGGATTCGGCGCCTGGTGGACCTACTTCGACTTCGCCGGACACCGCCCGCCTCGGCGAGCGCGCCCGGCCACGCTGGGGTGGATGCTCACCCACCTCCCGCTGACCGCTGCCGTGGCCGGGATGGGGGCGGCTATGGTCAGCCTCATCCAGCACGCTCACGCCACCCGGACTCCCACCGCAACCGCGTGGGGCCTGTGCACCAGCGCCGCCGTCGTGCTGGCCTCAACGGCGTTGCTCACCACCTGCCTGCACACCTGGGGTCACCAACCCGGGCGCTACCGGCCACTCCTCCTGACCTGCATCGCCGCCTCGGTTGGATGCCTGGGCATCGGCATCACACGGCCGACTCCGCTCGTCCTCGTTCTCGCGGTCGTTGTCCTCTTCGGCATTCCCTGGGCGTTCGCCGTCGCATACCGGGTGACTCACCCCGACACGTCGGCTCCCTGAGCGTCGCTACGCCGGTCCTCCGATCACCGCCTGCGCCTCCTGCGCGAGCGTCTCGACGAGCTCGGCGGCACTCAGGGAACGCGCGAGTGCGGCGGCCTGACCGGCGAGCAGGAACATCAGCTCGCCGTCGCCCCTGTCCGCGGCAGCGTAATGGACGGGACCCGTCCATCCGTACTGCAGCGGGAAGTCGAGCGGCGCCGGGAGCCGGGCCTCCAGGTCGGCGATCATCGTCGTGCGCACCGCTCGTGCCGGACGACCGGAGTACACCGCGGTCACGCATGTGTCGGTATCGGCCGAGCGCCGGAGCGCGGCCTTGTGCAGGGGGTGGGCGGTGCTCTCGGCACAGGCGAGGAAGGCCGTCCCCAGCTGGGCACC
>JAQBPH010000278.1:0-3945 GCA_028287625.1 Chloroflexota bacterium
GCCGCCGGCCCCACCATCGCCGCGCTGGCGCGGCAGGCCGAGGCGCTGCGCCGCCGCGAGGTGGAGCGCACCGCGGCCAGGCTGGGCTGGAGCGACGAGGAGAGCCGGAGGCACCTCGACGCCCTGACCCGGAGCCTGGTGCGCAAGCTCCTGCACGCGCCCATCAGCCACATCAAGGAGAACGTCGACGACCCCGGTGTCGCCCTCGCGCTGCGCGAGGCGTTCGCGCTCGACGAGGTGGAGTCCTCCCGGGGGGGCGCGTGACGGCGATCCATCCGTCGAGCCCCGCGCCGACGCCGCCGGCGGCCACGATCCTCCGCCTCGCCACCCGGGGCAGCGCCCTGGCACGCGCCCAGGCCGGGCTCGCCGCCGCCGCCCTCGCCGGCGCCGGCGCCGGCCCCACCGAGATGCTGGTGCTGCGCACCCGCGGCGACGTCGAGGCCGAGACCCCGGCGGCGCGGATGACCGGCGACGGCTGGTTCACCTCGGAGCTCGAGGCGGCGCTGGTCGAGGGCCGCGCCGAGGTCGCGGTGCACAGCGCCAAGGACCTGCCCTCGCAGCTGCGCGAGGGCCTGGTGCTCGCCGCCCACCTCGAGCGCGCCGACTGCCGTGACGCCCTGGTCACCCGCGACGGCGGCGGGATGGACGCGCTCCCCCCGGGCGCGTCGGTCGCCACCAGCAGCCCGCGCCGGGAGGCCTTCCTCCGCATCCTCCGGCCCGACCTGCGGGTGGTGCCGATCCGCGGCAACGTGGACACCCGGCTGCGCCGCCTCGACGAGGGACGGTGTGACGCCCTCGTGCTCGCCTGCGCCGGTCTCGACCGGATCGGGCTCGGCGGCTGGATCGCCGAACGCCTCGACCCCCGCCACTTCGTGCCCGCGCCCGCCCAGGGCGCGGTCGCTCTCGAGACGCTTGCGGGCTCGGATGCCGCCCGGCGCTGCTGGCTCGCCAACCACACCCCCACCTCGGCGGCGGTGACCGCCGAGCGCGCCGTGCTCACCTCGCTCGGCGGCGGCTGCCGCCTCCCGCTCGGCGCCTGGGCGCGGCTGGAGCCGGTCGACGGCGCCGAGGGCTGGCTCCGGCTGGTGCTGATGGCGGCGCTCGCCACCGCCGACGGCCTGCGCAGCGTGGAGCTCGACGGCGAGCCCGGTGAGGCGGCGGCGCTGGGCGCGCGGGCCGCGGAGCGGCTGCGGTGACTCTCGTGGGGGGGACTCCCCCCCAGCCCCCCCTGGGGCCGGCGGGGATGGTCCACCTCGTCGGCGCCGGACCAGGGGATCCCGAGCTGATCACCCTGCGCGGCCGTGACCTCCTCGCCGGCTGCGACGCGGTGGTGCTCGACGCCCTCGCCAGCCCACTGCTGCTCGCCCACCTCCGCCCCGGCGCGGAGGTCTTCGAGATGGGCAAGCGCGCCGGCGAGCCCTCGGCGACCCAGGCGGAGATCGGCGCCCTGCTGGTGCGCCTCGCCCGCGAGGGCCGGCGGGTGGTGCGCCTCAAGGGGGGCGACCCCTTCGTGTTCGGCCGGGGCGGCGAGGAGTGCGAGCTGCTCGAGGCCGAGGGGATCCCCTACGAGGTGGTCCCCGGGGTGACCAGCGCCGTCGCCGCCCCCGGCGCCGCCGGCATCCCCGTCACCCACCGCGACTGGGCGGGGCACGTCACCCTGGTCACCGGGCACGAGCGCGGCGACGCCGACGGCTCCCACGTCGACCTCGGCGCCCTCGCCGGGCTGCTCCCCGACGGTACCCTCGTCTTCCTGATGGGTGCGCGCTCCCTGCCCCGGATCACCGCCGGCCTGCTCGCCGCCGGTGCCGACCCGGCCACCCCGGCGGCATCGGTGCAGTGGGGCACCGACCCCCGCCAGCGCAGCTGCTCGGCGACGCTGGCGACGATCGCCGACGCCGTCGCCGCCGCGGAGATGGGGGCGCCGATGGTGACCGTGATCGGGCGGGTCGCGGCGCTCCGCGACCGGTTGGGCAGCATCGGGCGGCGGCCGCTCTCGGGCCGGCGCATCCTCGTCACCCGGGCCCGCGCCCAGGCCAGCGGCTTCGTCGAGCGGCTGCGCCGGCTCGGCGCCGAGGCGGTCGAGCTCCCGGTGATCGCCGTCGAGCCGCTCGGCGAGCGTCGCGACCTCGAGGCGGCGGCGCGGCGGATCGCCGCGGAGGCCGCCTCCCCGCCCCCCGGCGGCCGGCACGCGGTCTTCACCAGCGCCAACGCGGTGCGGCTGGTGTGGGAGGCGGTGCGCGCCGCCGGGCTCGACGCCCGCAGCTTCGCGGGGATGCGGCTGGTCGCGATCGGCCCGGAGACCGCCGCGGCGCTGCTGGAGTGCGGCCTCGCCGCCGACCTCGTGCCCGAGGAGTACGTCGCCGAGGCGGTGGCCGAGGCGATGATCGCCGGCGGCGTCGCCGGGGCCCGGGTGTGGCTGCCCCGGGCGGCGGCGGCCCGCGACGTGCTGCCGGTGCGGCTGCGCGAGGCCGGCGCCGACGTCGAGGTGCTGCCGATCTACCGCACCGTCCTCCCCGAGGGCACCTCGGAGCTGCTGCGCGCCGAGCTGGGACGCGGCGTCGACGCGGTCACCTTCACCAGCAGCAGCACCGTGACCCACTTCCGGGAGGCCCTGGGCGGGTCGCCCTTCCCGGCCGGCGCGGTGGCCGCCTGCATCGGGCCGGTGACCGCCCGCACCGCGCGCGAGGCCGGCTACCCGGTCGCGGTGGTGGCCACCGAGTACACCACCGCCGGCCTCGCCGCCGCGCTCAGCGCCCATTTCACGCTGGGAACCCCCGCCTCGCTACCCTGACGACCCCATGCCCTTCCCCATCGACCGCCCGCGCCGGCTGCGGCGCACCGCGGCGCTGCGCCGCCTGGTGCGCGAGACCCGGCTCCGTCCCGACGACCTCATCCATCCCGCCTTCGTCCGCGAGGACCTCGACGCCCCCCGCGAGATCGCCACCATGCCCGGCCAGCACCAGGAGACCCACGACAGCCTGATCCGCTCGGTGGAGGACGCGGTCCGCGGCGGCTGCTCCGGCGTGGTGCTGTTCGGCATCCCCGCCGACAAGGACCCGGAGGGCTCGGAGGCGTGGAACGACCGCGGCGTGGTGCAGACCGCGCTGCGCCGGCTCCGCTCCGAGTTCGGCGACGAGTGCGTGCTCATCGCCGACTGCTGCCTCGACGAGTACACCGACCACGGCCACTGCGGGGTGCTGCTCGAGGACGGCCGGGTCGACAACGACGCCACCCTCGACCTCTACGCGCGGATCGCGGTGAGCCAGGCGGCCGCCGGCGCCGACATCATCGCCCCCAGCGGGATGATGGACGGCCAGGTCGCCGCCATCCGCCAGGCGCTCGACGACAACGGCTTCTCCGACACCGCCATCCTCGCCTACAGCGCCAAGTTCGCCTCGGTGATGTACGGCCCCTTCCGCGACGCCGCCGACTGCGCGCCGAGGCACGGCGACCGGCGCGGCTACCAGATGGACGTCGCCAACCAGCGCGAGGCGGTGCGCGAGACCCTGCTCGACATCGACGAGGGCGCCGACATGGTGATGGTCAAGCCGGCGCTCACCTGCCTCGACGTCGTCGCCCGGGTGCGCGACGCCACCGACCTCCCGCTCGCCGCCTACTGCGTGAGCGGCGAGTACGCCATGCTGCGCGCGGCCGCCGCCGCGGGGGCGTTCGAGGAGCGCGCCGCGGTGCTGGAGACGCTGACCGCCATCCGCCGCGCCGGCGCCGACATGGTCATCACCTATCACGCGCGCCAGGTCGCGCGGTGGCTCGCGGAGGATCGAGGATGAGTGTCGGGACCCCCACGCCGCGATCGCGCACGGCGCTCGCGGTGGCCGTCCTGGCAGTGGTCGTGGCCGGCCTGGTGGTGGTCGGAGTGATCTTCAACCGGGTGGCGGGGAAGGACTCGAGCCCCGGCGTCGCCAGCGCCTCGCCGTCGCCGACCGC
>JAQBPH010000290.1:0-2899 GCA_028287625.1 Chloroflexota bacterium
TGTGAGCCTCGAGCAGCGCGAGACCCTCGACACCATGCTCCGGCAGTCGCCGCTCGGCGTGGGCGGCGGCGGCGGCGACGTCCGCGAGCAGCGGCGCCTGTTCCACGACATGATGGCCGCCCAGCCGCTCCCCCGCGACCTCACAGTGACCACGGCGGCGCTGGGATCGGTCCCGACCGCGGAGATCACCGTCGCCGGGGTGGAGGCTCGCAACGTCGTGCTCTACTTCCACGGCGGCGTCTACGCGATCGGCGCCGCCGCCCTCGCCGCCGCCCTCGCCGCCGAGATCGCCCGGCGAGTCGAGGCGATGGCGATCTCGGTGGACTACCGTCTGGCGCCCGAGCACCCCTACCCGGCCGCGGTCGACGACGCCCTCGCCGCCTATGAGGCTCTCCTCGAGCGGGGCACCGACCCGACGGAGACCGTTGTTGCCGGCGAGTCCGCCGGCGCCGGCCTCGCCGTCGCCACCCTCGTCGCCGCCCGGGAGCGCGGCCTGCCCATGCCCGCCGCGGCGCTTCTCCTGTCGCCATGGGCCGACCTCACCCTCACCGGCGCATCGATGGACACCAAGCAGGGGATCGACCCGATGCTCGCCCGCGACCTATTCCTCCCCCGAGTCGCCGACTATGTGGGGGATCACGACCCGTCGGCGGGTCTCATCAGCCCGATCTTCGCCGACCTGTCCGGCCTCCCACCACTCGTCATCCAGGCCGGATCCCACGAGGTGCTGCTCGACGACGCCGTCCGTATCGCGCAACGCGCCGCCGCCGACGACGTTGCGGTCACCCTCGACATCACTCCGGGTGTGCCCCATGTCTTCCAGGCGTTCCACGCCGTCCTTGACGAGGGCGTCGCCGCGCTCGACAGGGCGGCCCAGCTCCTGCGTGCACAGCTCAGAGCGAGACGCCTGGAGCCGAGCCGGAGCGAATCGTGAAGTCCGTCCAATCTTTGGTTAAAGGAGGAGAACCGTGCGGATCACCGTGGTGGGCAGGGGCAATGTCGGGGGTGGGCTGGCGACCCTCTGGGAGGCGGCCGGGCACGACGTGACCCGGCTCGGCCGGGACGGTGGCGACGTCGCCGATGCCGACGTCGTACTGCTTGCGGTGCCGGGCGACGCGGTCGCGCGAGCGCTCGATGGGCTGAAGGGCATCGAGGGGAAGACCGTGATCGATGCCACGAACCGCTATGGAGTGGAGCCACCGGCCGGCTTCGCCTCCAACACGGAGTACGTGAAGTCGAGGGTCGGGGGCCCGACCGCGAAGTCGTTCAACATCAACTATGCATCGCTGTACCCGCGGCTCCGGGAGGCCCGGGCGACGCCGGGCAACCTGTGGTGCGGGGACGCCGAGGCCCGCGAGGTCGTCGAGCAGCTCAACCGCGACGCCGGGTACGACCCCATCCACGTCGGGCCCATCGAACAGGCGGGCACCCAGGAGGCCCTGGTGAGCGTCATCTTCGCCATCGCCCAGGGGATGGGTGAGTTCGTGTACCGGATGGCGCCGATCGAGAAGATCTGAACCGAGGGGAGTGACGAAGAGTGGACAGCGCAGCGATGCACAGGCGTGGTGCTGACGTCGTCATCGTCGGCGGCGGCTCTGCCGGAGCCGTTCTGGCCGCCCGACTCAGCGAGGATCCCAGCCGAGAGGTGCTCCTCCTCGAGGCCGGGCATGCCTACGCCCCCGACCGGTTCCCCGCTGCCCTGCTCCATGCGTCCAGGATCGCCGACCCCGAGCACGACTGGGGATACGTCTCGCGCGGCAACACGCGGAACCCCCGGCTTCCCACCCCCCGAGGCAAGGTCCTCGGCGGCAGCTCGGCCGTCAATGCCACGGTCGCACTGCGCGCACGGGCGAGCGATCTCGCCAGGTGGGCCGACCACGGAGCCGAGGGGTGGAGCTACGACGACGTCCTGCCGACATTCCGCCAGCTCGAGAACACCCCCACCGGAGACGACCACTTCCACGGGCGGAGCGGCCCGCTGTCCATCCGGCAGAGAACAGACGAGGAGTTGACCCCCTCACTGCTGGGATTCGTCGACGCCTCGGTGGCGACGGGGTACCAGCGCGTGGACGACTTCAACGGGGCGAATCAGAACGGAGCCGGTGGATACCCGGTCGACGTCGTGAACGGGGTGCGTCAGAACACCGCGCTCGTCTTCCTCCCCGGCGATGTGCGGGCGCGTTCGAACCTGACCATCTGGGGGGACGTTAACATCGATCGCGTTCTCTTCGACGGCACGACCGCCATCGGCGTCGTCGCCGACGACGGCACGGTGTACCGGGCTGACGACGTGATCCTCTCCGGCGGCACCTACGGCAGCCCGGCCATCCTCCTCCGTTCCGGCATCGGCCCTGCCGCCGACCTGAGGTCCATGGGCATCGCCGTTGTGGCCGACCTTCCGGTGGGACAGGGACTGCACGATCACCCCGCCTACTACAACGCCTACGCTCTGGCGCCGAACAGTCTGCGGATGACACCTGCCGTCGGCTCGCTGCTCTGGACAGCATCGAGCGAGGCGGTGGGTGACGAACTCGACCTTCATGTGACCGCCACCCACCTCATGGACGGCTCCCTCAGCCCCACCGGCGGGGCGATCGTCCTGGCCGCGGCCCTGGTCCAACCCGAGTCCCGGGGCACCCTGAAGCTGGCGAGCACCAATCCTCAGGACGCACCGATCATCGATACCAACTACCTGGCCACCGGGCGCGACGCGCGGCGACTGCTGGAGGGGGTCGAGCTCGGCCGGGCCATCGCCCGCCATCCTGGGTTCGCCCGGTGCAGCGCCGGCGAGATGATGCCCGGGGACTCGGTGAGCGATGCCGGCGCTCTGGCTGAGGTGGTGGCCACCAACCTGGCCGTCTACGGCCACCCCACCTCGACAGTGCCGATGGGAGGGCCC
>JAQBPH010000292.1:0-3584 GCA_028287625.1 Chloroflexota bacterium
AGCCGCTGCGGCGAGCGCGACTCGGCCTCGAGCCCGGCGCGCACCGCCTCCGCCGCCCGCAGCTCGGCACGCCAGTCGAGGGCGGCGCCTCCGGCGGTCGCCAGGCCACCGGGAGCGCCCTCGAGCACCAGCCCCCGCCGCACCCCGCTGACGTAGGCGGTGGAGACGTGGACGAAGGCGGGCCGCGCGCCGGTGGCGAGAACCGTCTCGACCAGGCCGACGGCGCCGCCGACGTTGGTGCGCAGGGCGGCGTCCAGGGGGCTGTCGAAGGCCACCTCGGCGGCGGAGTGAACGACCACGTCCACGGCCGAGAGAGCGCGCAGCCCGTCCTCGTCGAGCCCCAGCCCGGGCCGGCCGAGGTCGCCGACGACGGGGTGCAGGCGCCCGCTGAGCGCCGCCTCCCAGCCCTCCCCCAGCCGCTCGCGCAGCGGTGCGAAGGCGCGGGAGGCGAGCACCTCGTCGCGCACCCGCCGCTCGGCGCCGTGGCGTCCGGGCCGGACCAGGGTCACCACCCGGCAGCCGGGCACGCTGCGCAGCAGCTTCTCCAGGATGGCGGTGCCGAGGAAGCCGGTGACCCCGGTGAGGAGGACGGTCGCGCCGGACAGGTCGCTCACAGCCACAGCCGGGCAGGATAGCCGCCCCCGTGGCGCATCAGTCCGCGGTGAGGCGATCGACCCTGCCGTCCCGCCGCGCCACCAGGACGAGGTGGGCCAGGCCGCAGAAGAGGCCGTGGCCGACCACCCCGGGGATGCCCTCGATCCGCGCCCCCAACCCCTCGGGATCGTCGATGACGGGGAGCTCGCCATCGGCGATGAGGTTGCCGTTGTCGGTCTCCAGCGGCCGCCCGGCAGCGTCGAGCCGGAGCCGGAAGCCGCCTCCCAGCCGGTCGAGGTGGGCCAGGGTGGAGAGGTGCCCGAAGTGGACGAGCTCGACCGGGAGGAGGCCGCCGAGGGGGTCGCGGAGCTTGGCCTCGTCGACCACCACCACGAAGCGGCGGGCCGCCGCGGCGACGATCTTCTCGCGAAGCAGCGCCGCACCCGCGCCCTTGATGACCCGAAGCCGGCGGTCGACGGCGTCGGCCCCGTCGACGGCGAGGTCGACACCGGTGGCGTCGAGCTCGACCAGGCGGATGCCGTGCTCGACGGCGAGCGCCTCGCTCGCCCGCGAGGTGGGCACGCCGCGCAGCCGCATCCCCTCCCGCACCCTGCGCCCCACCGCGGCGATGAACCAGCGCGCCGTCGAGCCCGTGCCCAGGCCCAGGATCATGCCGTCCTCGACCAGCTCGGCCGCGGCCTCGCCGGCGGCGCGCTTGGCGTCCTCGACGTCCATCTCGCCTACTCCTGCTCCGGGCTGAGCGCGAGCAGGGTCGCCAGCTCGTCGCGGAGGTTGTCGACCAGTGGCCACGCGTCGGGCATCTGCTCGCGGTCGGCGACGATACCGAAGTCCATCTGCCCCTGGTAGCTGAGCACGGTGATGTTCAGCCCCATGCCGTCGGCGATGACCGAGATCGGGTACTCGTTCAGCACCCGGGTGCCGGCGCAGTAGAGCGGCATCGGCACCCCGGGCACGTTGGAGATGCAGAGGTTCCACGCCGGGGCCACCGGTCCCCGCGACACCAGCCCGAGCACGGTGCGCGAGGCCCGCGCGAAGACCGCGGGCGGGATGGACTGGGTGATGTCCTGGAGGATGCTCGCCGGCACCCCCCGGTGGCGCTCCTTCGCCGAGCGCAGCACCTCGTGGGTGCGCCGCAGCCGGCGCAGGGGATCCGGCTCGTCGGTGGGGATGGGCACGCCCATCATCGAGATGCGGTTGCCGTAGGTGCCGAACTGCTCGGGGGTGCGCACCGAGAGCGGGATCATCGCGGTGAGCGGACGGTCGGGGAGCTCGGCGTGGTCGAGCAGCCAGCGCCGCACCGCCCCGGCGGCGATCGCCACCACCACGTCGTTGACGGTCACGCCGAAGCGGTTCTTGACCGCCTTCACCTCGTCGAGCGGGATGGTCGCGAAGCTCACCCTCCGGTGGCCGGAGACGGGGCCGTTGAACACCGTCCGCGGCGCCATGTTCCGCGGCATCTCCAGCACCTCGCCGGGCTCGACGCCGGGGATCAGCCGGGCGATGCGGCGGCTGACCCTGGCCACCATCGCGGTGCCGGGGATGGCGCCGACCCCGGGCAGGGTGTCGAGGTTCGCCACCATCGGAGGCAGCCCGCGCAGGGTGCGCAGCGGCTGGCGCGGCAGGTTGGCGAGACCGCGGCCGAAGAGCTCCAGCCCGCCGGGGACCCGGGCGGGACGGCCGTCGACCTCCGGCGGCGGGATCACCCGGCCCTCGGGCTCGAGGTCGAGCACCACGGAGAGGATCTCGGCTCCGGACATGCCGTCGATGGCCGAGTGGTGGATCTTGGTGAACATCCCGACGCGGCCGCCGGCGACGTGGTGGATGACGTAGAGCTCCCACAGCGGCCGGGTGCGGTCAAGTGGCCGGGAGTGGATGCGTGCCACCTGCTCGGCGAGCTGGCGGTCGTCGCCGGGGTCGGGGAGGGCCAGCTCGCGGACGTGGTACTCGAGGTCGAACTCGGGGTCGTCGATCCAGTAGGGATGGTCGATGCCGAGCGGCACCTCGGCGAGGCGCCAGCGGAAGGGGGGCAGCAGGTGGAGCCGCGTCGCCAGCAGGTCGGAGACCCGCTGCGCGGTGAAGGGCTCCCCCGAGACCGCGGTGGACTCGAGGATGGTCAGGCCGCCGACGTGACCGTGGTTGTGCCGGTCCTCGAGCGCGAGGAACTGCGCGTCGAGGCTGGTGAGCTGTCGCATTCCGCCATCCGAACCCGGGCCGGACCCGCTCCCCGGACCTTACTCCGGTGGCATCCCGAACGCGAGAGCGGCGGGTGGGGGCGCGCTCAGCTCGCCATGCGGCGGCGCAGGTCCTCCACCGCGACGGGCGGTGGCAGCTGCGGATGGAGCATGTAGCGCTCCTGCACCGCGAAGATCATCTCGATGAGCTGGGCTGCCGCGTCGGTGTCCGACACCGACGCACCGTGACGGCGCAGCGCGGCGCGCACCCTGCCGGGGACCTCGGTGCCCCGCAGGTTCATCTCCTCGAGCTGCGACAGCAGGCCGTCGAGCTCGCAGAGCGCCTGTCGGCGCTGCCTGCGGATCGACCCGTTCTCGGCCGGCCATGACAGGTGATTCAGCATTCGGTTTCTGACAAACACGGCCTCAAGCTCCTTCGGAACGGGGGCTTACCGTCCATCCGGATGGACCCGCTGCAAACGAACACATGCACCGGTCTCTTCGGATGGTAATTGCTTCTCGTGACCCTGACCAGAGGCTGGTTGTGCGAAAACGCGCCGATCGAACGGAACGGATCGCATCTCCAGTGCACATTCAACGCACGGCACCCCCGGATCCCTGCGCCGCGATGCGTTTGAGGCTTTTGGTCAGGCTGCGGCGGCGGCGAGCTCGACCAGCCGGCGGCCGGCCGGCACCGCCACCCGGCCCAGGGCGGCGGCGAGGTGGGCGGCGAGCGCGGGGGCCAGCCGCTCCGGCGTCCAGCCGGACGCTCCCAGCCGCTCCAGCGAGGTGACCCCG
>JAQBPH010000302.1:0-11954 GCA_028287625.1 Chloroflexota bacterium
CCACCGCGCCGCTGGCTCCCGAGCCCACGCCGGAGCCGACCCCGGTGCCCACCGCCGTCCCGACCGCGGTTCCCACGCCGCTGCCCACCCGGGCGCCGGCGCCGCGACCCACCCCGGCGCCGACGCCGCGACCCACCGCGGAGCCGTTGGGCCCGATCGTCGCCCTGGGCGACAGCCTGACCTACGGGTACGGGGCCGGGGTGACCATGGACCCCTACGGGCCAGCACCCGCGCTCAGCTATCCCTGGGACATGGCCCGCGATCTCGGCATCCCGGTGGTGAATGCCGGGATCGTCGGGACCTCCGCGCACGAGGTCCTCGACGTCTCCTCGGAGACGGAGCCGCGACCGCTGAACCTCCAGCTTCCCGCCCTGCTCGCGCTGCACCCCCGGCTGATGGTCGTCGGGTTCGGCACCAACGAGGCGAACCGCGGCTGGCCGATCCCCCGCGCGGTGTCCGACCTCGTGCAGTTGCTGGGCATCATCGCGGCGGCGCACGTCCCCATCGTCCTCGTCGGAACCCACGTCGACTGCACCGTGGAGCCATGCCAGACCGCCGCGGGCTCGTCACCCCAGACCTACACCATCGCCTGGGACGCGGCGCTCACCACGCTCGCCGCCGAGTACCACGCCGGCCTTGTCCTCGATGTCGAGCAGGGGTTCGCCGCCGCCGACATGAGCGACTGGATCCACTGCACGGCGCAGGGGTATCAGCTGATGGCGGACCGCATCGAGGCCGTGGTGCGGACGAGGCTCGGCTGACCGTCGCCCACCCTAGAACAGGTGCAGGTCGGAGGCCGGGATGGTCGCCGCCGGGCCGAGGTCGTCGGGGACGAGGACCCCGAAGGCGATGAAGCGGTGGTCGTAGCCGAAGCTCGAGCCGCGGTGGAAGGTGCCGGTGCAGGTGATGATGCCGATCCGGCCCACCGCGTCGGCGGCGAGGTTGCGCTGGCTGGGATCGCCGTCGTACGCGGCGTCGCCGTAGAGGCGCTGGAGCAGCTCGGGGGAGTTCGCCTGCGCGTAGCTGTACACCGAGGCGTCGGTGATCCGGTAGCGGGAGGTCCCGCCGGTGCGCTGGTCGGCGACCTCGACGACGTCGCCCGGCTTGAGCTGGCGGATGTTCCAGAAGGCGGCGGGGCGCCCGAGCACGTCGTCGACGTGGCCGGCGATCGTCGTGGTGCCCTGCTGGCCGGGCTCGGAGCCGCCGCGGTACCAGAACGACTCCTGCCAGTTCGGTGAGGTGGCCGGGCCCTCGGGGGCGTCCATGGCGCCGGAGGCGGTGCGGCCGACGGCGAGGACGGGGGCGTCGATCCCCACCGAGGGGGCGCGGAACCGGAGCGGCACCGCCAGCGGCGGGGCGGTCAGGCTCAGCGCCGAGTCGACCAGCGGCGGCGGTGGGGGCACCGGGGCGGGGACCGGCGGCACCGCCGGTTGCGGGCCGGCCGGGGCTCGCACCGATGGCAGCTGGGCGGTCACGGTGGTCGCCGTGGTCTCGGGGCGCCCGCATCCCCCCAGCAGCAGCAGCAGCAGCACCGAGGCGCCGACCATCACGCGAATGGGCGCGGCTCCCCTCATGCCGCCATGGTACGGGCTCCGGGCCACTTTTGCAGGTGATTGTGACGCGATCTTGCTTTACAGCATCCCGGCCCGGTGTTAGCGTCACTCGGGGGCAGGGGTCCGGAACGTGGGGGAAGGACACCGCCTCCGCAGCGCCGAGTCCGGAGACGCAGATGATCGACGAGGTGACCATCCCCCGGCTGGTCGTCGCGGGCGTGTGCGCGGGCACCGGCAAGACCACGGTCACCCTGGGGCTGGTCGCCGCGCTCCGCCGCCGCGGCCGCAGCGTGCAGACCTACAAGGTCGGTCCCGGCTTCCTCGACTGCGCCTACCTGGCCCACGCCAGCCGCCGCCCGTGCCGGAACCTCGACGCCTGGATGCTCGGCGAGGAGGGGGTGCGCCGCTCGCTCGCCCACGGCGCCATCGACGCCGATTGCGCGGTCATCGAGGGCGCCAACGGCATCTACGACGGCCACGGCCGCGGCCCCGACGAGGAGCATGGCGCCTACCCCTTCCCCGGGAGCACCGCCGAGCTCGCCCGCATCGCCCGCTCCCCGGTGATCCTGGTGCTCGACGCCGCCGCCATGAGCGAGACCGCCGCGGCCATCGCCCTCGGGGTCCGCCAGCTCGACCCCCGGCTGCGGCTGATCGGGGTGGTGCTGAACAACGTCGCCAGCGACCACCACCGCCGCCTCATCGAGGACGCGATCTGGGGCTGCGCCACCCTCCCGGTGCTCGGCGCCCTGCCCGCCGACAAGGCGTGCGGGATCCCCGAGCTGCACATGGGGCTGCTGCCGGTGGCCCAGGCGCCGCGGATCGACGCCGCCATCGAGCAGGTGGCCGACGCGGTCGAGCGCCACTGCGACCTCGAGCTGATCGAGCGGCTGATGGCCGCCGCCGAGCCGCTCGCCGTGGTGGCCGCCGCCGCGCGCCCCACCGCGGAGGGGGCGAGGGTGCGCCTCGGCGTCGCCTACGACGACGCCTTCTGCTTCTACTACCCGGAGAACCTCGAGCTGCTCCAGGAGGCGGGCGCGGAGATCGTCCCCTTCTCGCCGCTCGACGAGACCGTGCCCCGCGACCTCGACGGCCTCTACCTCGGCGGCGGCTTCTCCGACGTCTTCGCCGGCCGGCTGAGCGCCAACCACGCGCTGCTCGAGGCGCTCCACCGCGTCCACGCGCAGGGGGTGCCGATCTACGCGGAGTGCGGCGGCCTGATGCTGCTCGGGCGCTCGCTGCGCACCGCCGACGGCACCGTCCACGAGATGGCCGGCCTCATCCCGGTCGACGTGGCCACCCGGTCGGCGACCCCCCGGGCCGGCTACCGCACCCTGCGGCTGATGGAGGACTGCATGCTCGGCGCCGCCGGCGGCCGGCTGCGCGGCCACGAGTACCACGCCTGCTCGCTGGTGGGCCCGGGCACCCTGGAGGGCACCCGTCCCCGACCCGCGTGGTCGGTGCACGACTCCGACGGCGAGCCGCTGGGCTGCGAGGGCTGGGTGGAGGGCGACCTGGTGGCCTCGTTCCTGAACCTCCACCTCGGCCAGGACCCGAGCATCGCCGACCGGCTGGTCGGGCGCATGCGCGAGACCAGCCGGCTCCGCCGCGCCGGGGGCGTGGTGCCCGCCTGACCGGTTCGGGGAACGGGCCTCCACTTGCGATCCGGTGTACGCTCACGAGGATGGCCACTCTTCCGCAGACCGTCGGCGACCTGCGGCGCTCGGAGTACGGCGTCGCCTCCGTGAAGGCGGAGCTGCGCCGCAACCTGATCCGCAAGCTCGGCTCCGGCGAGCCGCTCTTCCCGGGCATCCGGGGCTACGACGAAACCGTTCTCCCCCAGCTGGAGAACGCAATCCTCGCCGGCCAGGACATCGTCCTGCTCGGTGAGCGCGGCCAGGCCAAGTCCCGCCTGGTGCGCGCTCTGATCACGCTGCTCGACGAGCACATCCCCGCCATCGCCGGCTGCGAGATCAACGACGACCCCTACGCGCCGATCTGCCGGCGCTGCCGCGACCTGGTCGCCGACCACGGCGACGAGACCTCGATCACCTGGATCGGGCGCGAGCGCCGCTACTCGGAGAAGCTCGCCACCCCCGACACCAGCATCGCCGACCTGATCGGCGAGGTCGACCCCATCCGCGTCGCCGAGGGCCGCTATCTCAGCGACGAGCTCACCATCCACTTCGGGCTGGTGCCTCGCACCAACCGCGGCATCTTCGCCATCAACGAGCTCCCCGACCTCGCCGAGCGCATCCAGGTGGGCCTGCTCAACGTCATCGAGGAGCGCGACGTCCAGATCCGCGGGTACCGCATCCGCCTGCCGCTGGACGTCTACGTGGTGGCCACCGCCAACCCCGAGGACTACACCAACCGCGGGCGGATCATCACCCCGCTCAAGGACCGCTTCGGGGCGCAGATCCGCACCCACTACCCGCGCACCATCGAGCACGAGATCGCCATCGTCGAGCAGGAGCACACCGTCTTCGAGGACTCGCCCGCGGAGGTGCGCGTGCCCGCCTACATGAAGGAGATCATCGCCGAGATCACCCACCTGGCGAGGCGCAGCCCCCAGGTGAACCAGCGCAGCGGCGTCTCGGTTCGGGTCAGCATCGCCAATTACGAGAACCTGTCGAGCAACGCGCTGCGGCGCGCCATCCGCCGGGGCGAGAAGGAGGCGGTGCCGAGGATCAGCGACCTGCCCTCGCTGGTGGCCTCGAGCGCCGGCAAGCTGGAGCTGGAGACCTGGGAGGAGGGCGACGACACCGCCGTCTTCGAGAAGATCATCCGCACCGCCACCAGCAACGTCTTCCGGCGTCACTTCACGGTGCAGGAGTTCGCCGACGTGGTCCAGCGCTTCGACCGCAGCGGCTTCACCGTCGAGGTCAGCGACGGCGCCGTCGCCGACACCTACCTGCCGGTGGTGCGCGAGCTCGGCGGTCTCGAGCGGGTGCTGACCAAGCTCGACGAGCCCTCCACCCCCGCCTCGCAGGCGGCGGCGCTGGAGTTCGTGCTCGAGGGCCTGCACCTCAGCAAGCGGCTGAACAAGACGCCGGTCGACGGCAGCGCGATCTACGGCGGATGAGGTGAGCAACCCCGACTTCCGGCCGCGACGCTTCACCTCCTGGGACGGCACCCAGGACCCGCTCGGCCCCGACGTCGAGGAGCTCTTCTCGCGGCTCAGCGAGGACGTCTTCCACGGCTGGGACTTCGAGTCGGCGCTGCGCCGGCTGCTCAGCCAGGGCTGGCGCGACCGCGGCGGCAAGCGGCTGCTCGGGCTCGAGGAGATGATGGAGCAGCTCCGCCGCCGCCGCCAGCAGCAGCTGGAGCGCTACAACCTCGACGGCATCTTCAAGGACATCAGGGAGAAGCTCGACGCGGTGCTGCGCACAGAGCGCCAGGGCATCGGCGAGCGCCTGGAACAGGCACCGGACGACGGCTCCCGCCGGGTGCTGGAGCGGGTGGCGCGCCAGCGACGCGAGAGCCTCGACCGGCTGCCCGAGGAGCCCGCCGGCGCGATCCGCGAGCTGCAGCAGTACGAGTTCATGGACCCGCGCGCCGAGCAGGCCTTCCAGAAGCTGCTCGAGGAGCTCAAGCAGGGCATCGTCGACACCCACTTCAAGGAGATGTCGCAGCGGCTGCAACAGATGTCCGGGCAGGACATGTCGATGCTGCGGGAGATGATCCACGACCTCAACGCGCTGATGCGCGAGCGTCTCGAGGGCGTCCCGCCGGAGCAGCTGCAGAGCCACTACCAGGCCTTCCTGCGCAGGTGGGGGCGGATGTTCCCCGACGCGCCGGCGACCTTCGAGGAGTTCCTCGAGCAGCTGCAGAAGCAGCTCGCACGCATGGACTCGCTGATGCAGTCGCTCTCCCCGGAGATGCGCCGCCAGCTCGGCGAGCTCATGGAGTCGGTCTTCGGCGACGCCCAGCTGCAGGCCGAGCTGTCCCAGCTCGCCGGGGCGCTGGAGCTGCTCTCGCCGCGCCAGCGGCTGGGCAACCGCTACTCCTTCTTCGGCGGCGAGGAGGTGCCCCTGGACGAGGCCATGGACCTGATGGGACGGCTGCAGTCGATGGAGCGCCTCGAGCAGGCGCTCCGCGACGCCTACCGGGGTCACGACCTCGACCCGGAGAGCCGCGACCAGCTGCGCGAGCTGCTCGGCGACGACGCCGCCGCCAGCCACGACCAGCTCCAGCGGATGATCAAGAGGCTGGAGGAGAGCGGCCTGGTGCAGCGCGACGGGCGCAGCCTGCAGCTCACCGCACGGGGGATGCGGCGGATCGGCCAGAAGGCGCTGGGCGACCTCTTCAGCCGGCTCAAGCGCGACCGATTCGGCAACCACGAGCTGCACGCCGAGGGTCTGGGCGGCGAGCGCAGCGACGACAGCAAGCCCTACGAGTTCGGCGACACCTTCGCCCTCGACGTCGAGAAGACGGTCATGAACGCGCTCCGCCGCGAGGCCGCCCTCGTCCGCGGCGCCCCGCGCGGCGCCGGCGTGCTGCGGCCGACGCCCCGGCTGGCCCCCGAGGACTTCGAGGTGCACCGCAGCGATGCCACCGCCCGCTCCTGCACCGTGCTGATGCTGGACATGAGCCGGAGCATGCCGCTGCGCGGCTACTTCTACGCCGCCAAGAAGGTGGCGCTCGCGCTCGACTCGCTGATCCGCACCCAGTTCCCGCGCGACACCCTGCACATCGTGGGGTTCAGCGACTACGCCCGGGTGATCCCCCCCGCGACGCTGCCGCAGCTGACCTACACCGAGTACGTGTACGGCACCAACATGCAGCACGGGCTGATGCTCGCCCGCCACCTGCTCGGACGCCACCCCGGCGCCAACAAGCAGATCATCATCGTCAGCGACGGCGAGCCCACCGCGCACATGGAGGGCTCGCATGCCGTCTTCTTCTACCCGCCGCTGCCCGAGACCTTCCACAAGACCCTGGTCGAGGTGCAGCGCTGCACCCGCGACCACATCACCATCAACACGTTCATGCTCGAGTCGAACTACCACCTGGTGCAGTTCGTCAAGCAGATGACCCGCCTCAACCGCGGGCGCGCCTTCTTCATCAGCCCCGACCGGCTCGGCGACTACATCCTCATCGACTACGTCTCGCAGCGGGGCAGGGCCGCCTGACCCGGGGGCGGGAACCCGTCCCGGTGCGGCAGACTCCCGCGACGTGACCCCGCCAGACGACCTCGCGGAGCGCGCCGCCTTCGCCGAGCGGCTGCGCGTGCAGTTCGCGGCGCGCCACCCCAACCTGCAGGTGGAGGCCGATCCCGCCCGCCTCGCGCTGCGGCTGCGCGGCCCCGGGGTGGACGTGACGCTGCCCCTCAGCCCCCTCCACCTCGAGTGCGCGCGCCAGCCCGAGCGCACCGCGGCGCTGATCGCCGGCTTCGTCCGGGCCTCCGAGGCGCGGCTCACCCCCGGGGCGACCGGCTCCGCCGGAAACGGCGCGGGCCCCACCCTCGGCCGGCTGCTCTGGTGCGTGCGCGCCCGCGACCACCTCGCCGACTTCAGCCGCGCCGACGAGCTACTCACCGTTCCCGTCGCCGCCGACCTGGTGGCCTTCGTCGCCGAGACCCTGCCCGGCTCCTACATGCGGGGCGTGCCCCGCGAGGAGTGGTCGGGGATCGGCGACGACGTGGTGCGCCGCGCCGCCGACGCCAACACCGCGGCGCGCTTCGCCTCCCTGCCCGAGCGCATCCGCGCCGCCGGGCGGGTGGCGCGGGACGGCTGGCGGATGAGCTCCGACGCGCTCTTCCAGGGCAGCGTGCTGGTGGTCCCCGAGGTGATGCGGGCGCTGGTGGAGAAGGCCGGCGGCGAGGTGCTCGTCGCCCATCCCGACCGCTCGCTGGTGCTCGCCATCCCCGCCGGCGCCGACCGCGAGGAGGGCTTCCGCCGCCGCGTCCTGCGGAGCTGGCGGGAGGCGATGCACCCGGTCTCCCGGGCGGTGCTGGTGACCGACGGCACCCGCCTCGACGAGAGCGGCACCGCGACGGCGCGCCCCCGTCTCGGCCTGATGGGCTGGTTGCGCAGCTAGGCCGCGCCGGTGGCCGCCCGGCCATCTCGATGGCGCCACTCGCAACCTGCCGCAGGATCTACCATGCGGCGGTGCCCGCGAGGATCGCATTCCCCTTTGAGGCGCCCCGGCTGTGGGCACTCCCCGACGCCCTGGCGGTCCGCGCGGGGCGTGTCCCGATGCACTGCCTGGTCTGCGGGCGGGCGAGCGTCGCCGAGATCCGTGCGGCCAACCTCCGGGAGAGCTGCCGGTGCATCCGCTGCGGGGCGAGCAATCGCCAGCGGCAGGTCGCCGCGGTGATCCTGGCGGCAGGCAGGGCGCCGAGGCCGCGCTCGCTGGCGCAGTTCGCCTCCGCGACGCCGGCGTCGATCTACAACACCGAGGCGGGGGGCGCGCTGCATCGGGCCCTGAGCACCGCGTCCCACTACCGCTGCAGCGAGTACGTCTCTCCCGACACCCGCGGGGGAGCGGTGGTGGGCGGTGTCGAGCACCAGGACCTCTGCTCCCTGTCCTTCCCCGGCGCCGCCTTCGACCTGGTGATCTCGGGCGACGTCCTCGAGCACGTGCCCGACCCGTACGCCGCCCACCGCGAGATCCGTCGGGTGCTTCGCGACGGGGGGCGTCACGTCTTCACGGTGCCGTTCGACCATCGCGAGTGCCTCGACCAGACCCGTGCCCGGAGGCGCGCGGACGGCACCGTGGAGCACCTGCTCGAACCGCAGTACCACGAGGACCCCGTGCATCCCGAGGGCGCCCTCGTCTACACCATCTTCGGGCTGGAGATGCTCATCCATCTTCGCCGCATCGGCTACGTGGTGCGGGTGCACCACCTCCACCGGCCCGCGCACGGCATCTTCGGCGACAACGCCCTGGTGTTCGAGGCGGTGCGGGTCAGCGGGGACGGCGAGGGCCGGGGGACGCGAGCGGGCTCAGAGGAACCGGCGGCGATCGGCAGCGCCCGCTGAGCCGGGGGCCGGCAGCTCCGGCTCCTGCCGGGTGGCGAGCCGGCGCGAGGGTTGGCGCGCCGCCTCCAGCCGCTGGGCGGCCACGGTGGCGGCGCCGATGGCGGCGGTGGCGGCGAGCCCGGCCCCGGCCCGGGCCAGCCCGATCCCCAGGCGCAGGGCGATGCGGCTCAGCTCGCTGCCGCCGCCCTCGGCCGGCCCCGGCCCGGGGAGCGCCGGGCCCTCACGGAACCAGAGGGTCACCGCCACCTGGTCGGCGAAGCCGTTGCCGCCGCGCCGGCGCGAGCGCTCGACGCGGACCGCGCTGGGCAGGAGCGGGTGGGGCGGGGCCGGCGGGAGCACCGACCGCATGTCCAGCGCGCGGACCACCGTGGCCCTGCCCTGGCGGCGGCGCCGGGCGGCGCCCGCCACCGCGGGTCCGACCATGTCGAGCGAGGACTGGACCAGGCGGGAGGCGAGGTCGGGGAGCGTCGCCATAGCCGGAAGGATACCCGTATAGTCCCCCGCCGATGAGGGCGGTCGGCTGGCCACGGGCGGTGGCCGCGGAGCGTGAGGTGCCGGCCGGTCGGGCGCTGCGCGGCCTGGCCCCGGCGGCGGTGCTGGCGGGCTACGCCCTGCTCGCCGTGCTCCTGCTCTCCTCGACCTGGTTCGCCGGGGAGAGCCGCTGGGTGGGCGTCGACACCGATCCGCCGCTGTTCATGTGGTACCTGCGCTGGACTCCCTGGGCGCTGAGCCACGGGCACACGCCGCTGCTCACCGACCACCTCCAGTATCCCGGGGGCGCCAACCTCATGTGGAACACCTCGATGGTGGTGCCGGCGCTGGTGCTCTGGCCGGTCACCGCGACCCTCGGGCCGGTGATCGCCTACAACCTGCTGGCCACCGCCGCGCTGGCGCTGTCGGGGTGGTGCGCGTTCCTGGTCTTCCGCCGCCACACCCGGAGCGGCCTCGCCGCCGCCGTGGGCGGGCTCGTGTACGGCTTCAGCCCCTACATGCTGACCCAGTCGTACGGCCACCTCAACCTGACCCTCGCCGTGTTCCCGCCGCTGCTGCTGCTGATCGCCGACGAGGCGCTGGTGCGGCAGCGGCTGCCGCGGCCGCTGCTCGGCGGCGCGCTCGGGCTGCTGGTCAGCCTCCAGCTGCTCACCGGCGAGGAGCTGCTCGCCACCAGCGCCATCGTCGCCGGTCTCGGGGTCGCGATCCTCGCCGCGCTGCGGCCGGGCGAGGTGCGGCGGCGGGCGCCGTACGCGCTCGCGGTGCTCGGCATCGGCGCGGCGGTGGCGATGCTGCTCTGCGCCTATCCGCTGGGGGTGCAGTTCCTGGGGCCGCGGCGCCCGGGGAGCATCCTGCCCGCGCGCGAGACCTACATCGCCGACCTGCGCGCCTTCGTGGTCCCCGCCCTCTCCGAGCGGCTGGCGCCGTTCGGACGCTACGTGATCGCCGATTCCGAGGCCTATGTCGGCGTGCCCCTGCTCTGTCTGCTCGCGGTCACCGTGGTGGCGCTGCGCCGCCACCGGGTGGTGGTCTTCGCCGCCCTGCTGGGGCTGGGTGCGGCCATCCTCGCGATGGGGCCCCGGCTGCACGTCGACGGGCGGCGCACCGGCCTGCCCCTGCCCTGGCGGCTGGTCGACCACCTGCCGCTGCTGGAGACCATCGTCACCCTGCGCCTGATGCTCTACGCCTACCTCATGATCGGCCTGATCCTCGCCGTCGCCCTGGGGCGGCTGCTCGCCCAGCGGCCGGGGCTCCGGCTGGCCGGCGCCGCCGCCGTGGCCCTGGCGCTGGTGCCGCTGTTCCCCGCGACGCCGTTCCCCAGCACCCCCGCCACCGTGCCGGAGTTCTTCCGTGGCGAGGGCGTGGGGCGCATCCCCGAGGGCTCGGCGGCGCTGGTCACACCCGTCCTCGACCTGCGCACCATGCTCTGGCAGGCGGAGGCGGGGATGCGCTACCGGATGCCCCAGGGAGGGGTGTTCACCCCGGGCCCCGACGGGCCCAACTTCGAGATGCCCCCCTCGGCGCTGCGCACCCGGCTCTTCGGCCTGCAGACCGGCGGCACCCCGCCGCAGACCCTGGCCGGGCCGGAGCGGGGGCTCTACCTGCGCGACCTCGCCACCATGGGGGTGAGCAGCGTGGTGGTGGGGGCGGCGCCGGGGAGCGCCGGGGAGGCGCAGTTCTTCCGGGTGCTGCTCGGTCGCGAGCCGGAGAGCGCCGGCGGGGTCAGCCTCTGGCGGAACGTGACCACCGGGGTGCCCGCCGGGTAGGGTGGGCGTCACCGTGCCACCGGCCATCGAGCTGCTCCCCGACCGCGTCGCCGCCGCGCTGCTCGGCGCCGCCGCCGGGGAGGCCCTGGCCGGCGCCGCCGCCGGCACCCGGCAGCTGCTCGACCTCGCCGAGTCGATCGCCGCCCACGGCGGGCTCGACGAGGCGGACGCCCTCGGCCGCGGGCTGGGCAGCCCACCGGCGACGGGGGTGGCGGGCCTGGTGCTGCGCGCCACCGCCTGCGGCCTCGCCTCGCCGCTCGACCGTCCCCGGCTGCGCCGCGACGCCCACCGCTCGGTGCGACTCGCCGGCGGCGACGAGGGCACCGCCATCACCGCCATCGCCGCCGCGGTGCTCGCCGCCGACCTCTGCCGCTTCGACCTCGACCTCTCCCTGGTGCGGCTGCGCCAGACGCTGCTGGAGGAGGCGCCGCTCGCCCTCCACGCCCGGCTGGTGGCTCTCGACCGCGGCACCGCGCCGCTCTGCAGCGGCGACCCCGGGTCGACCCTGCAGGTGGCGATCACCGCGCTCGACCGCACCCTCACCCTGCCCGAGGCGATCGAGGAGGCCGCGGGCTACGGGGGCGACATCACCGCCGCGGTGGCCCTGACGGGGGTGCTCGCCGGCGCGCGGAGCGCGCTCGAGGGCTGTGACGAGGAGTGGCTGGCCGCGGTGCCGGCCCGGGCCCGCGCCGAGGCCGTGGCCGGGCTGCTCACGGCCGAGCCGCCGCCGGGATAGCGACTAGGCGCCGGCGGCCGCGCGCTCGCCGAAGGCCTCGTTGACGAAGGCGACGACGTCGTCGAGCGACGTGCCCGGGCCGAAGATGCGGTTCACCCCCATCTCGCGCAGGGGCGGGATGTCCTCGTCGGGGATGATGCCGCCGCCGAAGACGACGATGTCGCCGGCGCCGCGCTCGCGGAGCAGGCGCAGCACCTCGGGGAAGAGGGTCATGTGCGCGCCGCTCAGCAGGCTGATGCCGATCCCGTCCACGTCCTCCTGGATGGCGGTCTCGACCACCATCTCGGGAGTCTGGTGCAGCCCCGTGTAGATCACCTCGACGCCGGCATCGCGCAGCGCCCGGGAGATCACCTTGATGCCGCGGTCGTGACCGTCGAGGCCGACCTTGGCGGTCAGGATCCGGATCTTCTTGGTCGCCATCGGG
>JAQBPH010000334.1:0-9805 GCA_028287625.1 Chloroflexota bacterium
CTGGCCGAGCGGCCCGATCTCTGGGCGGCGCTTGTCCGGCACGACCCGCTGATGCGCTGGTACCAGCGGGTGGCGCTGACCGACACCGTCGAGGTCTGGCTCATCGGCTGGTGCTGGGGGCAGCACACCCCGCTCCACGATCACGGCGGCGCCTCGGGCGCGGTGGCGGTGGTCGGCGGGACCCTCCGCGAGACCGTGGTGCCGGCGCCGGGCTGGCCCTCGCGGTCGCGGCTGCTGCCCGCCGGCTCGCTGCTGCGGGTTGCCCCGACGACCGTCCACCGCGTCGGCAACGTCCACGCCCTGCCGGCGACGAGCATCCACGCCTACTCGCCCCCCGCGCTGGAGATGACCACCTACGACCAGGCGCTGCCGGTGGCCGCGCTCGCGGCGGCGGCGTGATGTCCGCCGTGGACGCCCTGCTCGCCGAGGCGCGCGCCGGCCTGGTGCGCCTCGATCCCCTGGCCGCGTCCGCCGCGGTCGACGAGGGGGCGCTGCTGGTGGACATCCGCCCCGAGGCGCAGCGGCGCGCCGAGGGGGAGGTCCCCGGCGCGCTGGTGATCGAGCGCAACGTGCTGGAGTGGCGGATGGACCCCACCTCCCCGTCCTGCCTGCCGGAGATCGTCGGTCACCAGCGGCCGATCGTGGTGCTCTGCTCCGAGGGGTACGCGTCCAGCTTCGCCGCGGCGACGCTGCGCCAGCTCGGCCTCGAGCACGCCACCGATGTCGCCGGCGGGTTCCACGCGTGGCGGCGCGCCGGCCTTCCCGTCCTCGGCGGAGGGGCTGCCGCTCGCTGCCGCGACGTCTGCTGACCATTGCCATCGGGCCTCGAGCTGACGGGTCCGGCCCAGTGCTGGGGTGTGGTCCGGCACTTCGAGGTTCTCGGGTTGCTCGGGCTGCTGGTTGCTGTTGGCCATGTGGCGATCGCGTCGCTGGCTGGACCTCGACGATGAGCACAGGTCCGTGCCCTGTTCACCGCCCGGCTGCGCCCGCTGCTGGTTCAACTCTCAGTGAGGGAGCTCGCGGCGTCGCGAGGCTGCTCGCTGGACGGCAGGTTGCACCATGGATTCGAGAATTCGCAATCACGAGAGAAGGAGACAGTGATGTCGGACGATGCGCGCCGTGGGGACTTCGCGGTCGAGGATGTCGACTTCGAGGCCTTCTACCGGGGTGAGCCGGCGGTGCAGGGCCTCGACGTGGCCTTCGACGTCGCCCCCTGGGACATCGGGGAACCCCAACCAGCCCTCGTCGCACTCGAGCAGACCGGGAGGCTGAAGAGTGCGATCCTCGACGCGGGGTGCGGGCTCGGCGAGAACGCCATGTTCCTGGCCGGACGGGGCCATCGGGTGACCGGATTCGACGGCGCGGCGACCGCACTCGCGCGGGCCCGCGACCGAGCCCTCGCCCGGGGACTCGACGTGGAATTCGTGCAGGCGGACGCGACCCGGTTGGAGGGCCTCGAGCAGCGCTTCGCCACCGTGGTCGACAGCGCGCTCTATCACTGCCTGGGCGATGAGGAGCGCACCGCCTACGCCGCGGCGCTGCATCGCGTGACACTGCCCGGCGCGCAGCTGCACGTGTTCTGCTTCGCCGATGCCGACTCCGGGGGATTCCGGATGCCGATCATGCAGGTCAGCCAGCACGACCTGCGCACCCATCTGGCCGGGCGCTGGGACGTCCGCAGCATCGACCTCACCCACTACACGACCGCGCTCACTCCGGAGCTCCTGCTCGACGAGCGCCACAGGAGCGCGTTCCAGGCGATGGGCGCCGACATCGACCGCGATGCGCTGCGCACCGATCCGCGGGGACGGGTCACCGTGCCGGTCTGGCAGCTGCACGCCGTGCGGACGTAGAGACACCCAGCGGTACTCGCCGAGTTGGTCGCATCGGAGTCGGCGGCCTGCGCCGTCATCATGGGCGCGACGTCACCTTCATCGGAGCTCGCAACCATGACCGCCTCCGCCTCCCGCCTCGTGCTCGGCCTGGGTGCTGGCCAGCAGTAGTGCGTTCCAGAGCTGCCGTGCGCCCGGCAGGACCAGTGTGACCAACCTGGCACTGCAGGCGTCAGAAATGTCGTAGACGATTCGTCACCGCCTGCGACACCCTGCCCCCATGGCCACGATCCGTCCGCGTGAGGTTGAATGCGCATGTCTCGCTCGAGGCCAGCACCGATCACCGGTGCCGTCATGAGGAGAGCGGGGGTGATCATGGCCCGCCAGGTCTTCCACGAGGGACATCACGAATGACCACCGTACCCACCGCTCCGGACCAGCCCTATTCCGACACGACCGCGTACGGCAATGGGCCCAGCGATTCGGTCACCGACGCGACCGAGAACGCCGCGATCACCCACCACACGGCGACGCTCGGCGGCAGGGACATCGCCTACACCGCCACCGCCGGCCATCTCGTGACGGTCGATCCCAGCAGCTCCAAGCCGGCCGCGAAGATCTTCTACGTCGCCTTCACGCAGGACGACCCGGGCACCCCGGACCGCCCGGTCACGTTCTTCTACAACGGCGGCCCGGGGTCGTCATCGGTCTTCCTGCTGCTCGGCTCGTTCGCCCCGAGGCGGCTCAGGACGAACATGCCAGCCTTCACGCCGCCGGCTCCCTACACCATCGAGCCCAACCCGGACAGCCTGCTCGACAAGAGCGACCTGGTCTTCATCAACCCTGTCGGGACCGGCTACTCGGCCGCGATCGCCCCCCACGTCAACAAGGACTCCTGGGGTGTCGACCAGGACGCCGCCTCGCTGCGCCAGTTCATCAAGCGCTACCTGACACGCTACGACCGCTGGAACTCTCCGAAATTCCTGCTCGGGGAATCCTACGGTACCGCCCGCAGCTGCGTCCTCGCCTACACGCTCCACGAGGACGGAGTCGACCTGAACGGGGTCACGCTCCTCTCGTCCATCCTGGACTACTCGCAGGCCGGCAATCCCGTCGGGTTGCTGCCCACCCTCTGTGCCGACGCGTGGTACCACAAGAGGATCACGGTGAGCCCGCCACCGGTGGATCTCCCTTCCTTCATGGACGCGGCCGTCCGCTTTGCACAGGGCGACTACGCCAAGGCGCTCTCCGCCTTTCCGAACGCCGATCCCGTGGCCGTGCAGACGCTTTCGAATTACACGGGCATCCCATCCGTCGTGCTGACCAGCTGGGAAGGTCTGAACGTCTCGGACAGTGACAGCCGGGGCACGCTTCATTTCCTGACGAGCCTGATGCGCGCGGACGGCAAGGCGATCGGTGCATACGACGGACGCGTGCTCGGTGTCGACACCGGCATCGCCGCGGCGATCAACCCCCTGTCGGGTGGCAACGATGCCACCATGACGGCCGTCACCGGCGCATACACCGCGACGTGGAACAGCTACCTCGAGGATGAGCTGAAGTTCACCTCGACGTCCTCGTTCACGGACCTCAACGACCAGGCGTTCCAGAACTGGGACTTCGGGCATGTCGACCCGACCGGGGCCCAGAAGGGCAAGGATGTCAACGGGAACGTCGTGCTGTACACAGCCGGCGACCTCGCCGCCACCATGGCGCTCAATGTCGACCTGAAGGTGCTGTCGGTGAACGGGTACTACGACTCGGTGACGCCGTTCTCCCAGACGACGACGGACCTCCAGAACATGCCGCTGGCTGACCCGACGGTCCGGAGGAATCTGACGATCAGGTACTACCCGTCAGGTCACATGATCTACCTCGACGGCAATTCGCGCACGGCGCTGAAGGCTGAGCTTGCTACCTTCTACGACGGGACCGTCAGCGATCGACCGGCCATGGAGCGCGTCCGCGCCCTCACAGCTGCACGGCACGCGACGAACGTGTGAGGCCAGGCGACGGTGACGGAGCCGCGCTGCCCTGGAGGATCGTCAGGAACGCCTGACTCGCTCTCCAAGGGTCTCCAGCAGGACCTCCGTCATCTCGCGATGCCGTGGCATGCCCAGTCGTCCGTAGCCGTCCATGGCCTGCAGCAGCAGCTCGCGCGCCTGGTCTCGATCACCACGGGCGTCGCGGCTGATGAGCATGTGCGCAAGCCAGCGGCGCACCTCCGATTGCGCGATGCGATGCGGGAGCTCCTCCGCCTGGCGTAGGGCGGTCCGGTAGTGATCCTCCGCCCTCGTCCAGTCTCCGCCCCCGGCGGCGCAGATTCCCGCCACGGTCTGAACCAGGGCCATGTCGTGCCAGCGCAGCACGAAGCCCCTGGCAAGCGCCTCCTGGGCGAACGGATAGAAGCGGGCGGCCTCCTTCCTCGCTCCGATCACCGTCAGAGTCTCGGGCAGCACCAGCAGGCTCGTCCACGCTGACAGGAGGCGAGGCTGTCCCCGTGCGGGGAGGGTGCCGAGCTTCTCCTCGAGCACGGCCCGCACACCTCGCCACTCGCCCCGATACGCACGAACCAGAAGTCCGAAGGCCGATGCCACTCCCGCGAAGGCGGCGGTGTACGGCTCCTCCCGGCTGGCCTCCTCGCACTCGGTCACCGCCTGGTCCCAGCTGCCGCGCCAGAGCGATACCGTCGCGCGACCGACGCGGACGTCGGTCGACGCCACCCCGAGCCTCCGGCACATGGCGACCGTGCCGTCAATGCAACGATCGGCGGCCTCCAGGTCGCCGGCCGTCGCCTGCGACATGGCCTGCGCGACTGCCGCCACCAGGAGGGGAACATGACGTCCCAGTCGACTGGCGATGGGCTGGAGCTCCTCTCTGAGGCGGGTCGCCTCGTCGAGGCGGCCCGTCGCCATGAGGGCGACCTGGACGATACCAAGTGTGTGTGCCAGGCTCCCGAGGTGTCCGGTGGACCGGCAGATCTCCGCTCCCCGCAGTCCGGTCCTGAGGGTCTCGGACAGTTCGCCCCAGAACAGGTGGTGCGCACATCGTGCCCCCAGCGCGCCACCGAGTTCTCCTGCACCGAGCACTTCGGCGAGGTCGACCGCCTCGCCGGTGAGGGCCCCACCCGCCTCGTAGCTGCCCGACCGGCTGATGCTCGAGCCCCTCAGCGCCAGCAGTCGGACACGCCAGGGGCTGCTCCCCTCCCTCAGGGCACCCAGACCGTGCTCCACCGCTTCGCGGCACTCCGCATCACGCCCGCTGAGGCTGAGCTGCATGGCCATCTTCGTGAATACGCGGCCCACCGCCTCGAGATCTCTGCGCTCCTCATACACGGTGGACGCGTCCCGCCAGGCATCCAGCGCCTCGTCCCACTGGCCCAGGCGGTGCAGCGCCCGCGCCTGCTTCTCCAGCAGCACCGCGTGGCCGGATCGATCGTCCTCCGGCAGCAGGGAGAGGGCGGTGCGAAGGTGATGAAGACCATCTTCGAAGGCAGCGGCGGCGACCGCATGGTCCGCCGCGACGGTCAGGTACCGGACCGTTCTCCGCCGGTCGGAGAGAGGACCCGCCTCAACGAGGTGATGCGCCACCTCGACAGCCTCGGTCTCGACGCCCTGGTCATTCAGCCGTAGCAAAGCCTCGGCCGCCTGGAGGTGGAGCCGCTGACGCCTGACCTGCGAGATCCCGGCCATCAGCGTCTGGCGGATGAGCTCGTGGGCGAACCGGTAGCCGGCTGACCGGCCGCCCTCGACGGGGACCACCATGTGCGTCTGCTCCGCCTCGTCGATGGCATCGAGCAGCACCTCGCTGTCGGCCTCTCCCATTGCCTGGAGGAGCCCCACATCGAACCCACGACCGACGACCGCGGCAACGGTGAGCGCCCGCTGCGTGCCCTCGCTCAGGCGTGCCAGTCGCCGGCCGATGACGAAGCGCACGCTGTGGGGCACGTCGAGATCACCGATCGTCACATCCGGGAGAAGCCGCCCCTGGGCGTCGACGAGGCGCCCCTCGTCGGCCAGGTAGCGGACCACCTCCTCGATGAAGAACGGGTTGCCTTCCGTCTCGTCATGGATCGCCGCCACAACCCGGACCGGAGGATCCTGGCCGGTCATCGCTCCCACCATCGCCGCCACGTCCTCCTGGAGCAGCCGTCCGATGGCGATCTGACGGCAGAGCTGTCGGCGCGCGATGTCGTGCAGTACGTCGGCAAGCGGGTGGCGGACGTTCACCTCGACGTCGCGGTAGGTGCCAAGGATGAGGACCGGCATGTCCCTCACCGTCTCGGTGAGGTGTCGGAGCAGGGCCAGAGTTGCGTCGTCCGCCCAGTGGAGGTCCTCCAGGACCAACAGCAGCGGTCGCAACCGGCCGGCGCGTTGGATGAAGTCGCGGACACTGTTGAAGAGGTACCGGCGCTCGTGCTCAGCGGGCAGAGTGAGAGGAGGCGGGATCTCGGGGAACAGGCGATGCAGCTCGGGAACGAGCTTGGCCACCTGGGCGGCATCCTCGGAGAGCGCCTCGCGGAACCGCTCATGCGGCACGGTGCGCGCCATGGCCTCGAGCAGCTCGATGAACGGCAGGTAGGGCGGTGACCCGGCCATCTCGTAGCAGCGCCCGGTGAGCGCCAGCATCCCGCCTCCGGCGGCCTCGGTTGTCACCTCCTCGGCCAGGCGGGTCTTGCCCACCCCCGGCTCCCCGCCGACCATGACCAGAGCGCCGCGGCCGCCCCGCGCAGCCTGCACGAGCTCGTGCAGCGTCGCCATCTCAGTCTCGCGCCCAACCAGCGGGGTCCTCGACACGCCGGGATCGCGCGCCGTCTCCCGGCGCCAGGCCACCTCATAGAGGTGGGTGTCCTCGAGAAACCCACGCAATCGCACCCAGCCGCGATCAAGGAAGGAGATTCCCGGCAGCGTCCCCGCCAGTTCCTTCACCACCGAGGCCACCATGATCTGGCGACCGCTGCCCTGCGCACAGATGCGTGCCGCGGCGTTCACCGCCGCGCCGTAGAGCTCGCCCTGCTCCTGGCTGACCTCCCCGACATTGAGCCCGATGCGCACCCGGACGTGCTCGTGGGGAGCCTGGTCCGCATGCGCCTCCAGCACCCGCTGGATGCCCACGGCACAGGCGAGGGCTCGGCGTGCGGAGCGGAAGGTCACCAGAAAGCCGTCCCCCCGCCCCCCTGCCACCCGGCCCTCATGACCTGCCACCTCGGCTCGCACCAGCTCTTCGTGCGTGCGGAGCATGTCCCGGGCGGCTGCGTCGCCGCGGCGGGTGCTCAGCTCCGTCGAGCCCTCCACATCCGTGAAGAGGACGACGACGAGACCTTCGTCCATGCTTCGTTCTGCCTGGAGCCGCCAGCCGCCGAGTTCAGGGTCATCGCATGGTCCGTTCCAGAGCCTCTCCAGTCAACCTTCTTCTGCCCACGTTTGCAGAGCGCAATTCGGGTGTCTGCAAAGTTGCTGGTGTTCTCGCTACGCGGCGTGTGTTGGTCCTGATTGTCAGCAGTGCTGTCCCACACCTCGAAGTGTTCGGCGCAACAGGGGCAGGTATGTCGCCCGCCGACGCGAGAGCGGGCAGGGTCCGCAATGCCACGCACTGGCGATTGCGCAACTCCGAGGCGCTGGCGACCGCCTACCTGGCCTCGGGCTCCGCCTCGAGGCGCGAGAGCAGGTGCGCGCGCACCGGGGCGGGCAGCTCGCCGGCGCGCAGCACGTGCGCCCACATCCCGCGCTCGCCGAGCAGCGCCCGCGACACCTCGGCCGCGGTCACGCCGTGCGCCGGCCGGTCGACGACGCGGACGGCGTCGCCGGCGCCGAGCTCGCCGGGCCCGACGATGCGCAGGTAGGCGCCGGGCCGGTTGGCGGCGGCGAAGCGGGAGACGAAGACCGGGTCGCCCATCCGCATGCCGAGCTTGTAGCAGGGGAGGCGGGGCTGGGCGACCTCGAGCAGGGCGGAGCCCACCTCCCAGCGCTCACCGATCACCGCCCCGCCCACCTCCAGGCCGCTCACCGTGAGGTTCTCGCCGAAGGTGCCCGGGGCCGGGGCGGAGCCGAGGCCGTCGCTCCACCAGCGGTAGTCCTCGATCGCGTAGGCGTAGACCGCCTTGTCGGCACCGCCGTGGACGCTCAGGTCGGCCTGGTGGTCGCCGGCGAGGTTGACGCCCTCGACGCGCACCCGTCCCTCGACCGGCGACTTGACGATCCCGCTCTCCACGGTGCGGCGCCCCGCGGTCAGCGGTGCCACCGCGCCGGTGTTCACCGAGAGCAGCCGCCCGGTCACCCCGACACCGGCTCGGCACGGCGCCGCGCGGCGCCTCCGGCGGCCCCCTCCTCGCGGCCGCCGGCGCGGCGGCGGAGCACCTGGTTGTAGGCGCGGTCGACCTCGGAGCCCATCACCAGCCGGAAGGCGGCGGCGAGGCTGTCGAGGGCGAGGGGGCGCATCCGCTCCAGGGTGTCCTGCATCCGCGGCCAGTCGGCCTCGGGCCGCCCCGCCTCCTCGAAGGGCCGCCACACCTCGTCGAGATAGAGGCGCACATAGCGGCGGGCGACCCCGTGGGCGTGGCGGGTGACGTCCTCGGCCGCGGAGATGCAGGAGTCGAGGGGCACCCCGAGCACCACCAGCTGCTCGGCGGCGCGGAGCAGGGTCGGGCTGCGCACCTCGTAGCGGCCGTCGCCGAGATCGTGGAGCAGGCCGATGCGCTCGGAGCGACCGATCAGCTCGGGGTCGGAGGCGCCGAAGCGGCGGGCCAGCTCCTCGGCGGAGACGGTCTCCACCGGCTCCTCCTCCCAGGCGGCGCGCAGCGCGCTCTCGAAGTCGACCACCTGGCGGGCGGTGCCCGAGGGGACGGACTCGAGCACGCGGCGGATGGCCCCGAGGTTGAAGCCGTCGGCCTGCATCCGGAGGATCAGTCGCAGCCGGGCGGCGTGCTCGTCGCTGTAGTAGCCGGTGCGTCCCCGCACCACCGGCGGCGGCAGCAGCCCGCGCGACTGGTGGGCACGGATGTTCCGCGTGGTCATCCCCGTCGCCTGGGCGAGCTCGTCGATGGTGTAGACGGTGTCCCCGCCTCCACCCGGCTCTCGCACGATCGTGGCTGCCTGCCTGGCCATGGAGCGATGGTACATGGAACGGCGGCTCGATACCGAGCGCGGCGGCACCGTCCCGCGTCGAGGCTAGCCTAGCCCACCACGGGCGGCGGCGCCGGCCGCCCCGTCGCCGGGATCGCGGAGAGGCAGGGCCCGGCCGGCCGTCTGATCACCGGCCGGGCCCCTGGATGGCGGGAGGGTCAGCTCATCCGCCGGCGGGTGGCCGCCAGCAGGCCGCCGCCGGCCAGCATCAGCAGCGAGCCGGCCGCGAAGGGCACGTCGGCACCCGTCGCCGGAGGGGCGATCACCGCGCTGCTGCCGCTGTCCGGGCTGGAGGTGGAGGTCGCGGAGGTGCCGAGGACACCGGTCGCCGGGGCCGGCGGGGTGGTGGGCACCGGGGTCGGGGTGGGGATGGGGCCCGACGTCGCCACCGGGATCGGCGTTGCCGCGACGGCCGCGGTCGAGGTGGTGCCGGTGTGGACCGACTTGGTCGTGGTGTGGCTCGACGACTTGGTCGTGGTGTGCGTCGACTTCGGCGTGGCCGTGGGCGTCGACGTGGTCGATGCTGCGGCGGCGGACACGACCTGCACCGCCGGCGACCCGGAGAGCAGCGCGCCCGCGGGTCCGTAGGCGAGGAAGCTCCCGGCCAGCAGGCCGGCTCCCCCCAGGCAGCAGGCTCCCCCGAGCCGTCGCACCGGGTCGCGCCAGCGCCGGTTGTCCGTGATGTGGTCGTTCATGTCGTCATCCCTTCCTGTGGCCTCAATCACGCGACCCGCCGGGTGTAGACGACGACACGGTGATCGTAGCCACCGTGGACGAAGTCTCCGGCACAGGTCACGAGCGTGAGGTGTGCGAGTACGTCGGGCGCCGGCTGCGGTCCCGTCCCTGCGACGG
>JAQBPH010000337.1:0-2827 GCA_028287625.1 Chloroflexota bacterium
CCCGCCGCTCCGGCGGCCCGGGCACCGCGGCCACCCGCCCGTCCCGCGCCCCAGCCCCAGCCCCAGCCCCAGCCCCAGCCGGTGCCGGAGGCGGCGACCGCCGTCGAGGTGGTCGACGACGTGGACACCTCCACCGACGACATCGCCGACGAGATCGTCGACGAGATCGGTGACGAGCTCGCCGACGTCGACGTCTCCGGAATCGACATCCCCGACCCCGACGCTCCCCCAGCCGCTCCCGAGCGGCTCCCGGTGCGGCGCAAGCCGCCGGTGGTGCGAAAGCCCGGCGCTCCGCCGAGCAAGGCGCGGGAGGACTGATGCCATGCTGATGCCCAAGCGCACCAAGCATCGGAAGATCCACCGTGGCCACCGGCGCGGCGCGGCCCAGCGGGGCAGCACCATCGCCTTCGGCACCTACGGGCTCCAGGCGCTGGAGGCCTCCTGGATCACCAACCGGCAGATCGAGTCCGCGCGACGCGCGATGACCCGTCACGTCCGCCGCGGCGGCCAGATCTGGATCCGCATCTTCCCCGACCACTCCTACACCAAGAAGCCCGCCGAGACCCGCATGGGCAGCGGCAAGGGCTCGCCCGAGGGCTGGGTCGCGGTGGTCAAGCCGGGCCGCGTGCTCTTCGAGATGTCCGGGGTGACCGAGGAGATCGCCAAGGAGGCGATGCGCCTGGCGGCCCACAAGCTCCCCATCCACACCAAGTTCCTGATCCGCAGCGAGCCGGGTGCGGTGGAGGCGGCGTCGTGACCAAGCAGGCACAGCGGCTCGAGGCGCTGCGGGCGATGGCGCCCGAGGAGCTGGAGGAGCACATGCGCGCGCAGCGCCGGCGCCTCTTCGAGGTGCGATTCCAGCAGGCCACCGGGCAGGTGGAGGACCACCAGCAGATCGGTGAGCTGCGCAAGGAGATCGCCCAGGCGATGACCGTGCAGATCGAGACCCGCCGGGCCGCCGAGCGCGGCGAGGGCGTGGCGGAGGTGGAGGCGTGAGCGCCATGGCAGCACCGGACACGGCTCCCGCACAGCCTCGCGCCCGGCGCAAGGTCCGCGAGGGGCTGGTGGTGAGCAACGGCATGAACAAGACCGTGGTGGTGGTCACCGAGGAGCTCAAACCCCACCCCCTCTACAAGAAGGTGGTGCGCCACCGGACGCGCTTCAAGGTGCACGACGAGGGGAACACCTGCTCGGTGGGCGACCGGGTGCGCATCGCCGAGACCCGGCCGCTCTCCAAGGACAAGCGCTGGCGGCTCGACGAGATCCTCGAGAAGGCGAAGTAGGGACCTCGACGTGATCCAGCAGGAGAGCATCCTCAAGGTTGCCGACAACAGCGGTGCACGCGAGATTCTGTGCATCCGCGTGCTCGGCGGCAGCTACCGCAAGTACGCCTCGGTCGGTGACGTGATCATCGGCACCGTCAAGGTCGCCCAGCCCAACGCCCAGGTCAAGAAGGGCGACGTGGTGCGCGCCGTGGTGGTGCGGGTGAGCAAGGAGTTCCACCGCGCCGACGGCAGCAACATCCGCTTCGACGAGAACGCCGCGGTGCTCATCACCCCCCAGAACAACCCGCGCGGCACGCGCATCTTCGGCCCGGTGGCCCGCGAGCTGCGCGAGCGCAACTTCATGAAGATCGTCAGCCTTGCACCGGAGGTGATCTGATGGGTCGCAGCCCGGAGCGGCGCCGGCGGATGAACCTGCTCCACCACGGCTGGGCCGGCGGCCACGAGCGTCCGCTCGACATCCGCACCGGGGACACCGTGGTGGTGCTCGCCGGCAAGGACAAGGACAAGCGCGGCCTGGTCGAGCGCACCATCCCCGAGGAGCAGCGCATCGTGGTGCGCGGCGTCAACATGCTCAAGCGCCACACCCGCGCCGGCGTCCGCGGCAACATGCAGGGTGGCGTGATCGACTTCAACGCTCCGATCGCGTACAGCAACGTGATGCTGGTGTGCAACCGCTGCGACCGCCCGACCCGGATCAGCAAGGTCCAGCAGCCCGACGGCACCCTCGCCATCACCTGCAGGAAGTGCGGCGAGATCTACGAGAGGTCCGCGGTCTGATGGCGCTCGCCACCCCGACCGAGAAGGCGCGCCTGCTGGTGCGCTACCAGGAGGAGATCGTCCCCGCCCTGGTCAAGGAGTTCCGGTACGGCAACGCCATGGAGGTGCCCCGCCTCGAGAAGGCGGTGGTCAACATCGGCATGGGCGAGGCCATCCAGAACGGCCGGGCCATCGACGCCGCCAGCGCCGACATCCGGCAGATCACCGGCCAGCAGCCGATCGTCATCCGGGCGCGAAAGTCGGTGGCCGCCTTCAAGCTGCGCGAGGGGATGCCGATCGGCATCAAGGTGACGCTGCGCAGCCGGCGGATGTACGACTTCCTCGACAAGCTCATCAACGTGGCCCTTCCCAGGATCCGCGACTTCCGCGGCGTCGACCCCAAGGCCTTCGACGGCCACGGGAACTACACCCTGGGGCTGCGCGAGCAGCTGGTCTTCCCGGAGATCGACTACGACAAGATCGACAAGCTCCGCGGGCTCGAGGTCTGCGTCGTGACCACGGCGAAGACCGACGAGGAGGGCCGGGCGCTCCTCACCCACCTGGGGATGCCCTTCCGCAAGCCCGGGCAGCAGATGTGAACAGAATCCTCCTCTTCTTCATCTGGGCGCTCACGCGCCCATCGGCGGGGGGCCTCCCCCCAGCCGCCACCCCCCTGTCTACACCGCGCGCGTCGGCCGTCGCTGGCCGATACGGCGTGGCGAGGTAACACGTGGCCAAGAAGTCTTTGATCGCCAAGAGCCTGCGACCGGCCAAGTTCCGGGTGC
>JAQBPH010000339.1:0-2910 GCA_028287625.1 Chloroflexota bacterium
GCGGGAACCCGGACGCCGCGACGGCTGCGGCACCGGCGCGCCGAGGCGTCGACGGCCACCCCGTCGGGGATCGTGGCCATCGTGGGCCGTCCCAACGTGGGGAAGTCGACCCTCTTCAACCGCCTGACCGGGGAGCGGCGCGCCATCGTCGACGAGTTCGCCGGGCTGACCCGCGACCGGCTCTACGGGGTCGCGGAGTGGGCGGGACGGCGGTTCACGGTGGTGGACACCGCCGGGCTCGACACGGCCGGCCGCGACGACGGCTCCGACCTGGCGCAGCTGGCCGGCGGCACCCAGCAGCAGGCGCGGCTGGCGATCGCCGAGGCGGACGTGTGCCTTCTCCTCGTCGACGTGCGCGACGGTGTGACCGGGCTGGACGAGGAGGTGGCGGCGCTGCTGCGCACCGGCGGCAAGCCGGTCCTGCTGGTCGGGAACAAGGCCGACAGCCCGGTCGACCCCTACCTGTCCCACGAGCTCTACCGGCTGGGGTTGGGCGAGCCGCTGATGATCAGCGCGCTGCAGGGCATCGACGTCGGCGACCTCTGCGACCGCCTGGTGGAGGTGCTCCCGGAGCCGGCGGAGGACGGCCTCGAGGTGGTGGAGGACGGTGAGGCCGCCGCCGGGACGCCGGTGCGGGTGGCCATCGTGGGACGGCCGAACGTGGGCAAGTCGTCGCTGCTCAACGCCCTGGTGGGGGAGGAGCGGGCGCTGGTGTCGCCGGTGCCCGGGACCACCCGCGACACCGTCGACACCCGCATCGAGGACGAGCACGGCGAGGTGGTGCTGGTCGATACCGCAGGCATCCGGCGGCGGGGGGTGATCGGCACCGACGTCGAGCACTACAGCCTGCTCCGCGCCCTGCGGGCGATGGAGAGGAGCGACGTCGCCGTGGTGGTGGTCGACGGCTCCACCGGGGTGGTCGCCCAGGACCGCCACGTCGCCGGCTACGCCGCCGAGGCCGGCAAGGGCCTGGTGGTGGTGATCAACAAGTGGGACCTGCTCGACACCGAGACCCGCGCCGACCCCGAGACGCTCAACAAGGTGCACGAGGCGTTCTCCTTCGTTCCCGGGGTGCCGGTGCTGGCGGTGAGCGCGCTCGAGGGCCGGGGGGTGAACCGGGTGCTGGCCGCGGCCCGGCAGGTGGCCGCGGCGCGGAGCACCCGCATCCCCACCGGGGCGCTGAACTCGCTGCTGCGGACCGCGATCGAGGAGCATCCGCCCCGGTTCCACAAGGGGCGGAAGCTGAAGCTGCTCTACGCCGCCCAGGCCCAGAGCCAGACGCCGACGATCGCGCTGTTCGTCAACGACCCCGAGATGATGCACTTCGCCTACCAGCGCTACCTGGAGAACCGCATCCGCGCGGTGTTCGGCTTCGGCGGCGTGCCGCTGCGGCTGGTGCTCCGGGCGCGGGCGGAGAAGGACGACGGCGGGGTCGGCGAGCGCCGCCGGGCGGCGATCCGCGGGCGCCGGTAGCCGGCCGGACGGGGAGGGGCGCGCTCGGTGATCGCCGTGCTCGGCGCGGGGTCGTGGGGGACCGCCCTGGCCTCGGTGCTCGCGGCCTCGGGACGGGCGGTCACGCTGTGGGCCCGCGACCCGGCGCTGGCCCTGCGTCTCCGTGCCGAGCGGCGGAACCCGGCGTACCTGCCGGGGGTGCCGCTGAGCCCGGAGATGCGGGTGACCGGTGATCTCTCGGAGGCGCTGGCCGGGGCCCGGATCGTGGTGCTCGCGGTGCCGACCCACGGGATGCGGGCGACGGTGGAGCGGTGCCGGCCGCTGCTGGAGCCGGGGTGCGCGGTGGTGAGCGCGGCGAAGGGGTTCGAGACCGGGACCGGGATGACCATGACCCAGGTGCTGGTCGACGTGCTCGGGCCCTCGTGGGCGGGGCGGGTGGCGGCGCTGAGCGGGCCGAACATCGCCATGGAGATCGCCCGCGGCCTGCCCGCGGCGACGGTGGTGGCGAGCCGCTCGGAGGCCACCGCCGCGCTGGTCCGGGACGCCTGCACCGGCGAGCGGCTGCGCGTCTACAGCACCAGCGACGTGGTGGGCGTGGAGTACGGCGGGGCGCTGAAGAACGTGGTGGCGATCGCCGCGGGGGTGTGCGACGGCACCGGCAGCGGCGACAACGGCAAGGCGGCGCTGATCACCCGCGGGCTCGCCGAGATGGCCCGGCTGGGGGTGCGGGCCGGGGCCCAGCCGCTCACCTTCGCGGGGCTGACCGGGCTGGGCGACTGCATGGTGACTTGTTTCTCGCCCTACTCGCGGAACCGGCGGCTGGGGGAGGCGATCGGCCGGGGGCAGACGCTGCGGGAGGTCGAGGCGGGGATGTTCATGGTGGCCGAGGGGGTCAACGCCGCCCGGGTGGCCCAGGGGCTGGCGTCGGAGGCGGGGGTCGAGATGCCCATCGTCGCCGAGGTGTGCGCGGTGCTCTTCGAGGAGAAGCCGATCCTGGCGGCCTTCGCCGACCTGATGCGGCGCGGGGCCCGGGACGAGCTCTCGGAGTTCGGCCTGGATCCTCGCGGGGACGGGGAGGAGGTGGTGGCTCGGGGGGAGGGCGGGCGCGGCTAGAATAGGCCCGCGCGGCCCATCGGGGAGTAGCTCAGGTGGTTAGAGTACTGGTCTGGGGGACCAGGGGTCGCAGGTTCGAGTCCTGTCTCCCCGACTTTCCCGCCCCGCCCCGCGGTTCGTATTGAGTAGAGCCACCCTCTGGTGGCTCCTCCCCCTCGCGACCGGGCTGTCCCACGGCCTCAAAAGGTGCCGGTTTTGGGGTCAGCGCAGGGTGACCCCTTTTCTGGACAGTTGGGGTCACGACCTCGCCGCTCACTGGTGATCCATGCCTCAGCCACCTCTGCACCGCACCGCCGGGGCCGCCCAGGGTTCCCCGCCCCCGCTCGGTCGGCCGGCGCCAGCAGC
>JAQBPH010000370.1:0-5025 GCA_028287625.1 Chloroflexota bacterium
CGGCCCGGCTGCCGCACGCGCTCAGGGCGCTGGCGGCCGCCGCGGGGGTCGTCGCCCTGCTCGGCGGCTGGGCGGTGGCCATCCAGTTCCTCGGCCCCCAGCGGGTCCACGGAGGCGTCCAGCCGCCGGGGATCTATGTGACCGACCTGCTCAACCTCGTCGTCCCCACCGACGTGCAGCGCCTCGCCCCGGCCGCGGCGCTGGGGATCAGCTCCCGGTTCACGGGCAACGGCTCCGAGCAGAACGGCTACCTGGGCATCCCGCTGATCCTGGTCCTCCTCGCGGTCGCCATCCGCCACCGGGACCGGCCGCTGGTCCGCTTCGCCGCGCTGACCGGGCTCCTCGTCGCCGTGCTCTCGCTGGGGCCCACCCTCCACGTCGCCGGCCGCGGCACCCGCATCCCGCTGCCGGAGGCGCCGATCAGCCACACGCCCATCCTCGCCAACCTGCTGCCGAGCCGGCTGATGCTCTACGCGTTCCTGTTCGCCGCCCTCCAGGTGGCGGTGTTCGTCGAGGAGATGCGCCGCCGGCCCGCCACCGCCGCCGCGGGCGCGCTGCTCCTGGCGTCCGCCGGGGCCGCGCTGTTCCCGCGCCTGCCCTTCCCCTCGACCCCGGTGTCGACGCCGGCGTTCTTCACCGGCGGTGCGGTCCGGCAGATCCCCCAGGACGAGGTGGCCCTGCTGGCACCCTATGTGCGCGGGGCGATCCCCGACGAGCCCATGCTGTGGCAGGCGCTGAGCGGGATGCGCTTCCGCATGCCCGAGGGCTACTTCCAGGGGCCCGACCGCCGCGGCCTGCGGATCTACGGGCCGCCGCCCTCGGCCACGTCGGCGGCGATGGAGGAGATCTGGGCGACGGGGGTGGCCCAACCCCTCACCGGCGATCTGCGCCGGCGCATCGCCGCGGACCTCGAGGCCTGGCAGGTGCGCGACATCCTCGTCGGGCCGATGCCGCACCGGCGGGAGATGACCGCCTTCATGACGGCGCTCACCGGGCGGCCACCGGTGGAGAGCGGTGGCGTGGCCGTCTGGACCCACGTCGCGCCCCGCCTCGTCGCCGCGGCGCCCCGAGACGGATGACGACCGCCACCACCGCCGCCGCCGCGAGGCGCGCCACACTGCCGGCGGCGGCGATCCACCTCGGCGTCCTCGGGCTCATGACCGCCGTCGCCGGGCTCCTCTTCCTCCCCGCCTGGCGTGACCCCGCCCACCTGGTCATCGGGGGCCACGGCGACAGCGAGCAGTCGATGTGGTTCCTCCGCTGGCTGCCGTGGGCGGTGCTCCACGGTCACGACCCGCTGCTCACCGACCACATCGGCCAGCCGAGCGGGGTCAACCTGATGTGGAACACCTCCCAGCCGGCGAACGCGCTCGTCGCCTGGCCGCTCACCGCCGCCGCCGGCCCGGTGCTCGCCTACAACGCGATGGTCACCCTGGCACTCGCGCTCAGCGGCTGGTGCGCCTACCTCGCCATCGCCCGCCTCGTCCCGGGGCGGCTGGGAGCCGTCGCCGGCGGGCTGCTCTACGGCTTCTCCCCGTACATGGACGCCCACGCGGCCGGCCACCTCGACCTGGTGATGGCACCGATCCCGCCGCTGCTGCTGCTCGTCCTGCACGACGTCGTGGTCCGGCGCCGGATCTCCCCGGCGGTCGCGGGCGTGGTGCTCGGCGTCCTGGCCGCCCTCCAGCTCTTCATCGCCGAGGAGCTGCTGGCGACCGAGGCGCTGGCGGCGGCCACCACCCTGGCGGTGCTCGCCGTGCTCCATCCGGACCGGGTCGCCGAGCACGCCCGCCGGCTGCTGGTGGCCCTCGCCGCCGGCGCGGCGGTCTTCGCGGTGCTCGCCGACCGGGCGCTGGCCGTCCAGTTCCTCGGGCCCCACCGCCCCGGGGCGCACGGCGCGGCCACGGGGTTCGGCACCGACCTGCTCAACCTCGCCGTCCCCGGCCACTTCCAATGGCTCAGCCCCCACGGGGCCACGGAGATCAGCGCGCGCTTCGCCGGCAACGGCGCCGAGCAGACCGGCTACCTGGGCATCCCCCTGCTCGTGCTCCTCGCGGTCACCGCGGCCCGCCACCGCCAGGAGACGGTGGTGCGCGCCGCCGCCCTCGCCGGCGCGGTCCTCCTCCTGCTCTCCATGGGCACCACCCTGCACGCCGGCGGCCTCCACACCCACCTGCCCCTCCCCTCCCTCCTCCTCACCAGGCTCCCCGTGCTCGACAACCTCCTCCCCGGGCGGCTGACGCTGTACGTCTTCCTCGCCGCCGGCGTCCTCGTCGCCGTCTTCGTGGGCGACCTGCGACGCGACCCGCGCCGCCGCCTGGTGGGCACCGCCCTGCTCGCCGCGACGGTCGCCAGCCTGCTTCCCCGGACGCCCTACCCGGTCGCGCCGGTGTCGACCCCCGCCTTCTTCACCGGCAGCGCGGTGCGCCAGATCCCCGAGGGCGACGTGGTGCTGGTCGCCCCCTTCTCACGCCTCCCGGTGCCCACCGACGCGATGGTCTGGCAGGCACTCGGCGACATGCGCTTCCGCATGCCCGAGGGCTACTACCAGGGGCCGGGACCGGGGGGCACCCGCCTCTACGGCCCGGCACCGTCGGCGACCTCCGCGCTGATGGAGCGGGTCTGGGCGGAGGGCAGCGCACCGCCGCTCGACCCCGCCCTCCGCCGGCGCATCGCCGCCGACCTGCGCGCCTGGGGGGTGCGCGACGTCGTGGTCGGTCCCATGGGCCACGAGGAGCTGATGACCGCGGTGATGACCTCCCTGCTCGGCCGGCCGCCCCGCACCTGGGGCGACGTCCAGCTCTGGACCGGGGTCGACCCGGCTCAGGTCGTCCCCGACTCCCAGCTCGCCAGGTAGCGCTCCTGCTCGGGCGTGAGGGTGTCGATGGTGACGCCCATGCTCTTCAGCTTGAGGCGGGCGATCTCGCGGTCGATGTCCGGGGGCACGTCGTAGACATCGGGCACCAGCGAGGCGTGGTTGCGGGCGACGAACTCGGCGCAGAGCGCCTGGTTGGCGAAGGACATGTCCATGACCGCGGCGGGGTGCCCCTCGGCGGCGGCGAGGTTGACCAGCCGGCCCTCCGCGAGCACGTGCAGGACCCGGCCGTCGCCGAGCCGGTGGGCGGTGACGAAGGGCCGCGGCCGGGTCACCGCGGTGGACATCTCGTCGAGCGCCGCGAGGTTGATCTCGTCGTTGAAGTGGCCGCTGTTGGCGATGATGGCGCCGTCCTTCATCACCTCGAGGTGGCGGCGGTCGACCACGTTGAGGTCGCCGGTGACGGTCACGATCAGGTCCGCGGTGGGGGCCGCCTGCTCGAGGGTCATCACCCGGTAGCCGTCCATCACCGCCTCGAGGGCGCGGAGCGGGTTGATCTCGGTGACGATCACGTGGGCGCCGTGCCCGGAGGCGCGCATCGCCAGTCCGCGCCCGCACCAGCCGTAGCCGCAGATCACGAAGGTCTTGCCGGCGAGCAGCAGGTTGGTGGCGCGGATGATGCCGTCGAGGGTGCTCTGCCCGGTGCCGTAGCGGTTGTCGAACATGTGCTTGGTGTCGGCCTCGTTGACCGCCACGATGGGGAAGCGCAGCGCCCCCGCCTTGGCCATGGCGCGCAGCCGGATCACCCCGGTGGTGGTCTCCTCCGTGCCGGCGAGGACGCCGGGGAGCAGGTCCTCCCGGTCCTTGTGGAGCTGGCTGACCAGGTCGGCGCCGTCGTCCATGGTGAGATGGGGCTCGAGCTCGAGCACGGCCCGGATGTGGTCGTAGTAGCGTGCCGAGTCCTCGCCCTTGACCGCGAACGTGGGGATGTCGTGCAGCGCCACCAGCGCCGCCGCCACCGGGTCCTGGGTCGACAGCGGGTTGCTGGCGCAGAGCCGCACCTCGGCGCCCCCGGCCTTGAGGGTGATGGCGAGGTTGGCGGTCTCGGTGGTGATGTGCAGGCAGCCGGCGATGCGGAGACCGTCGAGGGGACGCTCGACCGCGAAGCGCTCGCGGATGAGCGCGAGCACCGGCATCTCCTTGGCAGCCCAGTCGATGAGCCGCTGGCCCTCCTGCGCCAGTGCCAGATCGGCGACGTCATGGGCCATGGTGGTCATCGGATCCTCCTGAAGAACATCACGTCACGCGGCGGGCTAGAAGCGCACCAGCGCCACCCGCGGCAGGTCACCGAGGGCGCGCGCGCCGTCGAGGAACCCGAGCTCGATGAGGAAGGCGATCCCGGCGACCACGCCGCCGAGCCGCTGCACCAGCTCCACCGTGGCCGCCGCGGTGCCGCCGGTGGCGAGCAGGTCGTCGACCACCAGCACCCGCTCACCGGGCCGGATGGCGTCGGTGTGGATCTCGAGCACGTTCTCGCCGTACTCGAGGGTGTAGCTGACGCTGATGCGCTCGGCGGGCAGCTTCCCAGGCTTGCGCACCGGGACGAAGCCGGCGCCGAGCAGGTAGGCGACCGCACCGCCGAGGATGAAGCCGCGCGACTCCACCCCCACGACCAGGTCGATGGCCTGGCCGGCGTGGGCCTCCACCAGCCCGTCGATGGCGGCCCGGAAGGACCCGGCGTCGCCGAGCAGGGTGGTGACGTCCTTGAAGAGGACGCCCTCGCGGGGGAAGTCGGGCACGTCTCGGATGACGGCGCGGAGACGGTCGGCGAGCTCGCTGGTGCCCATTGAGGCCGCAGTCTACGCAAGCACCCCGGCCACGGCGTCCCGGAAGCGGTCGCCGATCACCGCCCAGTCGAGCTCCTCGTCCACCAGCCGCCGCGCCCGGACCGCCATCGCCGCCCCCTCCTCGGGGCATCGCAGGGCGGCGACGACGGCGGCGCCGAAGCCCTCGGCCGGGGCGGTCCGGAGATGCTCGCCGGGCCGGGCGTCCACCCCGCGGGTCCCCAGCGGCGTGGACACGGCGGGCAGGCCGGCGGCGAAGTACTCGACCAGCTTGAGGTTGGTGCCGGAGCCGCTGAGCATGGGGTTGAGGCCGAGGTCGGCGGTCCAGAGCAGGCTGCGCTTGAGCGAGTCGGGCAGCTCGCCGCA
>JAQBPH010000387.1:0-7369 GCA_028287625.1 Chloroflexota bacterium
GGCCGCTCGCCGCCGCCAGCCGGGCGCTCACCGAGCCCGCCCGAAGCGTCGCGGCGAGCCGCTGCAGCGCGGTGCGGTCGGCGGCGCGCAGGCCGGGCCGCAGCCGTCCGTCGACGATCCGGGCGCCATCCTCGAGCTCGACGGTGACGTCCTGGCCGGCCTCGATCCGCACCCGAAGGTCGCGCGCCCAGGTGCCGAAGTCGTCGGGGAGGCCGACCACCTCGAACTCCCAGGGGCCCACCTGCTCGGGGACGATCAGGCCACGCCAGTGGTCGTTGCCCACCGGCTCCAGGGCCACCTCCTGGCGCTTCGCCGCCGCCCTCCCCCGGGGTGGGGGCCCGTGGCGCACCACCGCGATGAGCTGGTCGTGGCCGTCCGCGAAGATATCGGCGCTGACCTCGAGCGGCTGTCCGGCCGCCGCCTTGGCCGCGAACCGGCCGCACTCGACGGTGGGACGCACCGCCTCGATGATCACGCGATATTCGTCGCTGCTGCCCACCATGACTGCGGAGCTTATCGGGCATGGGCCCGGGTGCGCGGGGGCGCCGGCCGGCCCGGCGTCGCCCTCACTGCAGGAACGGGGTGGTCTGCGCCGCGGCGGACGCACCGCCGCGCACGAAGAGCAGAAAGCGGGATCCGCCGGCCCGGGGCGGCCCGGTCCCCCTCGGAAAGGTCGTGAGCAGGCGATAGCGGTCGAGGAAGCCGCGGCTGTTCAGCAGGCTGCCGTGGGGGGCGAAGAGAGGCGCTCCCCCCGGGTCGGTGGTGATCCACAGGAGCACGTACTCGGGACGGCGTCCGAGCACGTACGCGTTGTCCTCCTTGCCGAATGGCGGCTGGCCGGGGGCGCGGGCCAGGTGTGCGTCGGTGAGCCCGAAGAGGTCGAGGTAGCGGAGCCGGTCGGCGTAGAAGGGAATGAGGCCGGCCTCCTCGATGGCCACCAGCGAGCCGGGCGCGGCGTGCGCTCGCAGCCACCGGGCGGCGGCGTGGTAGGTGGGCTCGGGCTCCACCCCGCCCACCGCGACCAGCGGGCGCAGCCAGGGCACCTGGGCCTGGACGGTGCGGACCTGCATCCAGGAGATCAGCATCGCACCCAGCGCCACCGCGGCGACCAGCGGCGCGCGGAGCGCGGGCCAGCGGCGACACACGGCCGGACCCAGCCGGCCGAGCGCGGCGGCGCCGAGCAGGGCGATGAACGGGCAGGCGGGGACGGCGAAGCGGAAGGCGGGCATCCAGTCGCCACCCTCCTCGACGACGCAGGCGAAGTCGAGCGCCACCCAGGCGCCCGCCAGGGCCAGCTCCGCCTGGCCGTGTCGCACCGCCCACCGCAGCAGCAGCAGCAGCGCCACCCCGAGCAGCGCCGCGACCCCGAGCACCACCCGGGAGGGGATCTCCGGCGGGAGGCCGCCGCCCCGTCCGGTCCCGACGGAGCTGCCCAGAAACGAGGCGAGGTAGCCGACGCCGCTGTCGAGGGTCATCCGCAGCCCGCCACCGGACTTGTCGTAGTACGTGTTCGGCAGTGGGGCGCCGTAGTACGCGAGCCGCCACGCGATGAAGGCCGCGTAGGGCAGCGCGAAGGGCGCCAGCCAGCGGGACACCTCCTGATGCGAGGGCCAGCGGCGGCGGCGGACGAGGTGGCGGTGGAGCAGCACCGCCAGCAGGACGGCAAAGTACAGCACCCCCTCCGGCCGGGTGAGCGCCGCCAGCAGGAGGAGCGCCGACGCGGCCGCGGGCCGGTCGATCAGCACGGCGGCGAACCCCAGCACCAGCAGCGCGGTGAACAGCGGCGTCTCCAGCGACCCGATCGACCACATCGCCGGGTACCAGCTCACCGCGTAGGTCGCCGCCGCGACGGTCGCCGACATCTCGGCCGCTCGCCCCGGCCGGACCCGCCTGGCCACGAGCTCCCGGACGCACCACCACAGGGTGGCGATGGTCACCAGGTGCAGGGCCATCCCGAGCACCTTCGAGCAGAGCAGCGGGTCGCCGCCCACGCGGATCACCGCGGCGAGCAGCACCGTCCACAGGAAGTTGCTGTAGCCCTCGACGTGCTCGCCGGGGTTGTACACGAGCCCCCATCCGGAGGCCAGATGCGCGGCGTAGCGGAAGGAGACGTACGGGTCGTCGAGCGTGAAGGGGAGGAACCAGAGGGAGCAGATCAGGCCCAGGAGGAGGGGAAGGGCCAGCCAGGGCCACGGGGGCCGCCGTGCCGTCGAGGCACTCAATCCCCGAACGGCGGCGCCGAGGCGCGGCGCAGGACCACCAGTGAGCGGGACACCACCGGCAGCGCCTCGCCGCCGCGGCAGCGGCGCGTCCCCGGCGCCTCCTCGGGCGCGGCGGTGTCGAGGATGACCCCCCACTCGTCGCCCCAGCCGCTGGGCAGCTGCCAGAGGGTGTCCTCGTGCGAGGAGTGGAAGAGGAGCAGGAGGGAGTCGCCGGTGATGCGCTCACCGCGGGGCCCGCGGTCGGGGATGAGCTCGCCGTTGAGCAGCGCGCCCAGCGACTGGCGCTGGTCGTTACCCCAGTGCTCGTCGCTCATCTCCTCGCCGTCGCGGCGGAACCAGGCGATGTCCTTGCGGCGGACCCCCCGGCCCACCTGGCCGTGGAAGAAGCGCTGCCGGCGCAGCACCGCGTGGTTCGCGCGCAGGGCGATCACCCGCTTGGCGAAGGCGAGCATGCCCTCGTCGACGTCCGTCCAGTCGAGCCAGGAGATCTCGTTGTCCTGGCAGTAGGCGTTGTTGTTCCCGCCCTGCGTCTGCCCGATCTCGTCGCCGCCGAGCAGCATCGGGCAGCCCTGCGAGAGCAGCACGGTGGCGAGCAGGTTGCGCCGCTGGCGGTTGCGCAGCTCGATCACCTCGGGGTCGTCGGTCTCGCCCTCCACGCCGTGGTTCCAGGAGCGGTTGTCGTCGGTGCCGTCGCGGTTCTCCTCGCCGTTCGCATCGTTGTGCTTGTCGTTGTACGAGACCAGGTCGCGGAGGGTGAAGCCGTCGTGCGCGGTGACGAAGTTGACGCTCGCCCAGGGGCGCCGGCCGTCGGACTCGTAGAGGTCGCTGGAGCCGGTGAGCCGGTAGGCGAGGTCGCTGACCCCCGCCGCCTGTCCCCGCCAGTAGTCGCGCAGGGTGTCGCGGTACTTCCCGTTCCACTCCGCCCAGCGCACTGGGAAGTTGCCCACCTGGTACCCGCCCTCGCCGACGTCCCAGGGCTCGGCGATGAGCTTGACCTGGGAGAGCACCGGGTCCTGGTGGATGATGTCGAAGAAGGCGGAGAGGCGGTCGACGTCGTAGAACTCGCGTGCCAGCGCGGAGGCGAGGTCGAAGCGAAAGCCGTCGACGTGCATCTCCTGCACCCAGTAGCGCAGGCTGTCCATGATCAGCCGCAGCGTCTGCGGCTGGCGGACGTTGAGGCTGTTCCCACACCCGGTCACATCGTAGTAGAAGCGCGGGTCGTCCTCGACGAGCCGGTAGTACGCCTGGTTGTCGATGCCCCGGAAGCTCAGCGTGGGACCGAGGTGGTTGCCCTCCGCGGTGTGGTTGTAGACCACGTCGAGGATGACCTCGAGCCCCGCCTTGTGCAGGGCGCGCACCATCGCCTTGAACTCTCGCACCTGGCCGCCGTGCGGCCCCGCCGCGGAGTAGCGGGCCATCGGCGCGAAGTAGCCGATGGTGTCGTAGCCCCAGTAGTTGCGCAGGCCGTGGTCGACGAGGTGGGCGGGGTCGATGAACTGGTGCACCGGCATCAGCTCGACGGCGGTGACGCCGAGCCGGGTGAGGTGCTCGATCGCGGCGGGATGGGCCAGCCCCGCGTAGGTACCGCGGAGCTCCCTGGGCACCTCCGGGTGGCGCATGGTGAAGCCGCGGACGTGGGTCTCGTAGATGACGGTGTCGGCCCACGAGGTGTTCGGCCGCACGTCCTCGCCCCAGGGGAAGAAGGGGTCGACGACCACGCCGCGCGGCATGTGGGGCTCGGAGTCGAGGTCGCTCATCTCGGTGTCGCCCTCGCCGTCCCAGCGGTAGCCGAAGAGCTCGGGTCCCCAGGTCAGGTCGCCGGCGATGGCCCGCGCGTACGGGTCGATGAGCAGCTTGTTGGAGTTGTGGCGCAGCCCGTCGCCGGGCGCGTAACGGCCGTGGACCCGGTAGCCGTAGTGCTGGCCCGGCCCCACCCCGAAGACGTAGCCGTGCCAGTGCAGGTCGGTGCGTTCGGCGAGCTCGAGCGAGGCCGAGGGCCGGCCGGTGCGGTCGAAGAGCACCAGCTCGACCCAGTCGGCGGCACCGGCGAAGAGCGAGAAGTTGGTTCCCTCCCCATCCCACGTCGCCCCCAGGGGGACGTGGCCACCAGGCCAGGCCGCCTTCACCGCGCCGCCGTCAGAACCTGAAGCATGGGGGCCCATGATAGGCCACAGCACCGCTCCCACTCTTCTGACGCGTCCTGACGCGCCGCGTCACGGGGCGGAACTGCGTCCTGATCCTGTCCTCCCCCGAATGGGGGATGCGCTGCCGGCGGCAGGGATGTTACCGACATGGATGGCATATACACCGGTAGGACAGCCGTCTCCTGCGATACGCGTCTCGCTGATCATCCTTTGCCATCAACGGTTCCTGCCACCGTGTCCACCTTTCCCGTCATCGGCGTCCTGAAAGACCGTCGCGCCACACGACGCCCCCTGCGAAGGTGCAACATCCGGGCGGCCGCCGCTGTCTCTCCACTCAGAGGGGTATTTCGCGAGAGACCTAGCATCGGTTCATCCACGCATCTTTTCCGCGAATTGGAGGAAGGACGAGCATGATCCAACGACGCCCCGGATCTCGGTGGCGCCTCGGCATGGGGACCGCGGTCGGAGCCATGGTCGTCGCCGGCGCCGCCGCCACCGCCGGCGCCGGTCCGGTGAAGGCGGCCCCGGGTCCCGGTGCCGACCAGGTCGGCAGCTGGACCGCGCCCTTCGAGGAGGGCGGGACCAACACCCCGCGGTGCACCAAGGGCATCGACGGTCGCCTCGCCTGCAAGCCGGTGGGCTACGCCCAGGCGATCACCACCGACGGGCGGGTGTTCTACTTCAACGGCCTCGAGAGCACCGAGAACATCCAGTACGGCGTGGTGCCCGAGCTCTCGGCGGAGTCGCGCGACAGCCGGGCGCGAGTCCTCGACCTGCGCGCCGGCACCCCGACCTGGATCACACCGGGCCACGAGACCGGCGGCGCGGCCAACCCCAACCTGAAGCCGGGCGACAGCTGCCAGACCAGCGACCCGCTGGGCGTCGCCGGCGTTCCCGGCCGTCCCGGTGACGGGTTCGTCGGCAGCCTGGTCGGCGGCGCCATGACCGGCACCGCGACCGGCGTCCAGCACAACCCGACCTGCAGCCCCGACACCGGGGTGGGCAACTCCGGCGACATGTTCTGTGCCGACGTCGCCAACCTCGCCGACGGCCGCTTCCTCGTGATGGGCGGGACCGGCTGGTACAACGAGCCCGGCAGCGGCCTGGACCGCGGCCACGGCTATCCCTACGACCTCGGCGCGGTCGAGCTCGAGGGCCTGCGCAGCGCGCGCATCTTCAACCCGGCCATCAACGACTTCCAGCCGGCCGCGCCGATGAAGTACGGCCGCTGGTACCCGACCGCGACCGTCCTGTCGGACGGGAAGGTGTTCGTGGCCAGCGGCGTGACCAAGCTGATCAAGAGCACCCAGCTCAGCGAGGTGCGGCGGACGGAGACCTACGATCCCGCCGCCAACATCTGGACCGAGAACTACACCGGCCCGCTCTCCGAGAACAGCCTGCCCCTGAACGCGCGGATGTTCCTGGCACCCAACAACAAGATCTTCTACCTCGGCGCAGGGCAGTCCTGGGGTCCGATGGGCCAGTCGATCGACGAGTCGCTCTTCGCCCTGCAGCAGTTCTTCGACCTGAAGACCAAGCAGTGGCAGATCGTCGGACCCAACCCGCTGGGGACGCGCAGCAGCCCCTTCTCGGTGGGCCTGCCGATGGCGCCGCCCTACGACAGGATGACGATCCTGACCGCCGGTGGCGTGCTCGGCCCGCCCCCCGGCGCTGAGCTGGCGGTCCCCTTCACCCAGCTGACCTCGGTCGACAGCAGCGGCACCGTGACCAACACGCTGGGCGCCAGCCTGCACCATGCGCGCTGGTTCACCTCCGGCGTCCCGCTGCCCGACGGCAAGGTGCTGGCGCTCAACGGCGCGGACAAGGACGAGGTCATCAACCCCGGCACCGAGTCCGCGGTGCGCACCCCCGAGCTCTACGATCCCGCCACCAACACGTGGACCGACATGGCCCCCGAGAGCCGTGACCGCACCTACCACAACTCCGCGGTGCTGCTCCCCGACGGCCGCGTCCTGAGCGGCGGTCACTCGCCCATCCCGGCGAGCTACGGCGCCCACCACACCCTGATGCCGGGCGTGACCGCCAGCAACGACAAGGACCCGAGCTTCCAGATCTGGAGCCCGCCCTACCTCTCCTACGGCCCGCGCCCGAAGATCACCCACGCGCCGCACGGAGTCGCATGGGGCTCGACCTTCACCGTCGATGTGGACGATCCCGCCTCGATCAAGCAGGTCGTGGCGATGCGCACCCCGTCGGCGCAGCACGTGATGGACAACGACACCCGCACCCTGGAGCTGGCCTTCACCCGGACGGGTCCGCACACCCTGACGGTGACCGCCCCGCCGACCGGCGTGGTGGCTCCCCCCGGCTCCTACTACCTGTTCGTGAACCGGGCCAACCCCAGGGGCCTGACCCCGTCGGTGGCGCGCATGTTCATGATCAGCAGCACCTCGGACAGCCACGAGGCGGTCCAGCCGGTGCCCGATGACGCGGCGCCCGTCAGCGGCGGCAGCGCCAACCCGGTCAAGGACGACAGCTACCAGGCCACCTACCTGGGCACCACAGGCCAGCAGTTCAACCAGTCCGTCGGCTCGGCGGCGCATCCCGCGATGGCCGTCAGGGAGAACGGCATCAGCGCCCTGACCGCTCGTCTGAGCGGCTACGTGCGCGGAACCCCGGGCGGCGGCCCGCCCCTGGTGGCAGGCCTGCTGACGGCCCTGATCGCCGCTCTCGGCATCCGCACCCGGCGGTGGATCGTCCGCCGCAGCAGGGACTGAGCCACACCCGACCCTGATGGAACCAGAGGGGGCGCCGCGGCGCCCCCTCTTTCTTTTCGTCCGCAGGGCACCATGCGACCGACTGAGGCCCCATCCGGGACCCACGCCGCGTCAGGCTTCCGGCGACCGCGCTGCGGTAGCCTGGGGCGGTGATGGACCCGTGCCAGCCACTCAGGGCAGACGCCAGGAGTGATCCACCCCCGGCAGCGCGCACCCGGCCGGCAACTCGTCTACCAACGACCGATGAATTCGGCCCGCTCCCGCC
>JAQBPH010000399.1:0-12921 GCA_028287625.1 Chloroflexota bacterium
AGGACGCGGCTGGGGAGGAGGAGGAGTACTCCGCCGGCGAGGACCGCATCCTGACCCCGGCGTGAGGCTTCCGGACAGCAAGGACCTCCACGCCTTCTGCAAGGCCGACGGCTGGTCTCTGGAACGAGAGACCGGGCACGCCGTCTACAGCAAGACCCTGATCACCGGGTTCGTGCTCACCACCATCGTCTCCCACGGCAACAAGCAGATCCACGACCCCGACCTCTTCGCAAGGATCTGCCGCGAGGAACTCGAGTGCACCCCCGCCCAGTTCTGGGACGCCGTCGACAACGGCACCACCGTTCCTCGCCCGCAGCCCGAGCAGCCCGAGCCTGAAGACCCGATCCCCCTGGGCCTGATCACGGCGCTGAGCGCCCAGGGACACCCAATGGACCGGATCAGCCAGATCCGCACCAAGACCGAGGCGCTGGAGCTCCTCCACCAGGGACCGTTGTTTCCGTAGGCGGTCAGGGCTCGCAGCCCACCGCGACGGCCAGCGCCCGGCAGATGGAGCTCATCGTCGAGGCGCGCGCCCGGCCGACGCGGCGCACCAGGCGGGAGCGGGCGACGAGCTGCACGCTGTCGAGGTTGGCCACCGACTCCACCCGCAGGCCGTCGTCGGGGCCGAGGGCGACCTCGGTGGAGAGACCCCGGACCGTCGAGGTGACGGGGGCGCCGATCACGCCGTGGAGGATCCCTCCCAACGGGTCACGGGTGAGGACCACCACCGGGCGTACCCTGTCCAGGTGGGCGAGCCAGACCTCGCCCCGGCGAGGCGACGGCTCGATCATCCCTCGCCGTCCGCGTACAGCATCTCCCAGTCGGTGGGGTCGTCGAGACCGACCGCGTCGAGGAGGGCGAGCTCGGCCTCGGCGCCGGTGGGGGGAAGGCGCCGGTAGGCGGCCACGTCGCGGCGCAGCCGCTCGGTGCGGATCAACCGGTCGAGGGCGAGGTCGATCACCTCCGACGTCGACGCGGCACCCACCAGTGCCCGGGCGCTCTCGGCCTTCGAGCGGTCGAGCGTGATCGTCACCTTCTCTCTGGCCATACCATCCATACTACCGGGCCGCGGTATCACCGGTATGGCGATCGCGACGGATAGCATGGTCGCGTGGAGCCCGCCGATCCGCTGCCCGGGGTGGTCGTCGGCGGTGACGGCGTGGCCCGCTGCTGGTGGTCGGGGAGCGACCCGCTCTACCGGCGCTACCACGACGAGGAGTGGGGCCGTCCCCGCGGCGACGACGTGCTGCTCTTCGAGAAGCTCTGCCTCGAGGGCTTCCAGTCGGGGCTCAGCTGGCTGACCATCCTGCGCAAGCGCGAGAGCTTCCGCACCGCCTTCGCCGGGTTCGACATCGACGCGGTGGCGGCCTTCGGCGCCGAGGACGTGGCGCGGCTGCTCGGCGACGCCGGCATCGTCCGCAACCGCGCCAAGATCGCGGCGACCGTCAACAACGCGCGGCGCTGCGCCGTGCTGCGCGAGGAGTTCGGCAGCCTCGCCGCCTACGTCTGGGCATTCGAGCCGGCGCCGGGGCCGCGTCCGAAGGCCCTCGACCGCGATGCGCTCGCCCAGGTCACCACCACCGACCAGGCCAGGGCGATGAGCCGGGACCTGCGCCGGCGTGGCTGGTCGTTCGTCGGTCCGACCACCGCGTACGCCTTCATGCAGGCCATGGGGCTGGTCAACGACCACCTCGACGGGTGCGCGGCACGGGAGCCGGTGGAGCGCGAGCGGGCCGGGTTCCGCAGGCCGGTACCCCGATCGCGGGGCGGGGGATGAGGCGCGCGCTCAGCGCCGAGCCGTCACCAACCAGGCGGCGCCGGGGAGGGCCACCCCGCCGGCGCCCGCGTAGGGCGTGAGCGCCGCCTGCACCGCCGACCGGGCCCGCACCCGCACCTCGGGGGGAGCGGCGGCGTAGGCGGCGCGCACCGGGAGCATGGAGAGGGCGAGCTCGCCGGCCCGCCCGTTCTCGCCGGCGCCGGCGAGGCGGACCGGCTGCTCCCGGCCCTCCACGGCGATACTCGAGAACCCGGCCCGCTCGAGGATCGCGCGGGTGATCCCCGGGTCGGCGAGGGCGAACGGCGAGGGCGCGCCCGGTCCCGGAGCCGGGGGCGGCTCGAGGATGCCCGAGACCGCCGCGATCGGGACCGAGAACCAGGGGTTCCGGTCGGGCGCCTGCCAGCAGACGAAGGCGAGCCGGCCCTCGGGGCGCAGCGCCGACCGGAGGTTGGCGAACGCCGCCACCGGGTCGGCGAAGAACATCACCCCGAAACGCGAGTGGACCAGGTGGAACGCCTCCACCGGCAGCGCCGCCACCTGCGCGTCGGCGCGCACCAGCTCGACGGTGCGGAGGCCGGCCTCGGCGACCCGGCTTCGGGCGAGGTCCAGCATCACCGCGGAGATGTCGATCCCGACCACGCGCCCCGACGGCCCGGTCCGCGCAGCGAGCTCCAGGACGGTGGCCCCGGTGCCGCAGCCGGCGTCGAGGACCCACTCTCCCGGGGCGGGTGCCCCGGCGTCCAGGCTGAGCTCGCCGAACGGCCCCACCAGGGAGTCGAGGCGCTCCTGGTGCTCGACCCAGGCGGGGCCGGCCTCGTCGTTCCAGAAGCGCTCCTGCTCGAGGTTGGCGTCCACCCGGGCCTCCGCGTCGATGCCGGCCGTGGTGGTGGAGCAGATCCGCTCCACCTAGACTCCGATGATGCCCGCCGACGATCCGCTGCGTGTCGTCGCCTCCTGGCTCGCCGGCGCCCGCGAGGTGCTGGTCTTCACCGGCGCGGGCATCTCCACGGAGTCCGGCATCCCCGACTTCCGCGGTCCCAACGGGGTCTGGCGCACCCGCGACCCGGCGCGGTACACGATCCAGAGCTTCATGGCCGACCCCGAGGTGCGCCGCGAGACCTGGCGCAACCGGCTGGAGTCGCCGGTCGACACCGCCCAGCCCAACGCCGGCCACCGCGCCGTGGTCGACCTCGAGCGGGCCGGGCTGGTCCGGGTCGTGGTCACCCAGAACATCGACGGCCTCCACCAGCAGGCCGGGTCCGGCGACGTCATCGAGATCCACGGCACCACCCGCCGTGCCGGCTGCCTCGACTGCGGCCTGCGCCTGCCCATGGAGGTGGTGCTCGACCGCGTCCGCGAGGGGGACGACGACCCCCACTGCGAGGCCTGCGGCGGGCTCCTGAAGTCGGCGACGATCAGCTTCGGCCAGGCGCTGATCGAGGCGGACGTCGAGCGCGCGATGGCGGTGGCGGAGCGGTGCGACGTCTGCCTGGCGGTGGGCTCGACCCTGTCGGTGTGGCCCGCCGCCGGGGTGCCGCTCGCCGCCGCCCGCCGCGGCGCCCGGCTGGTGATCGTCAACGACGGCGAGACCGACCTCGACGATGCCGCCAGCGCCCGCATCCAGGGCCGCTGCGGCGAGGTGCTCCCCTCGCTGGTCGGCTCCGTCCTCGGCCGGCCTGCATAGCCGGCGTCACGAGGCGCTGGCGGCCGCCCACACCGGCGTGGCGACCCGTACTCTATGCCCCATGTTGCGGCGACGCCGTGCCAGCCGACCCGTCGGGCCGCCGCCGGCGCGGGAGAAGCGCACCCCCTGGCAGGTGGCGCGGGCCTGGATCATCCCGGTGATCGGCGGCGTCACCCCGGTGCTGCTCATCGTGGTGAACATCGCCGCCTTCATCGTCCAGCACGTCGGCGCCTTCCGCTGGACGATCACCGTCCTCGCCTTCGTCAGCGGCATCATGCTGGACTCGTGGACGGCGCTGAACATCTACCGGGCGCTGCGGGCGCGCTTCCCCTCGAACCCCCTCCTCCAGGACAGCAACCAGGAGCTGCTGCTGGTGCTGAGCATGCTGGTGATCATCGTCCTCTCCTTCATCAGCGGCTACTTCTGCTACCAGGGGCTGGGCGACGCCTCCAACCTTCCCAACCGGCTGACCTTCGTCACCGGCGCCGTCGCCATCGCCACCCCGATCCTGCTGGTCCGGCTCTTCGACCACCTCAAGGGCCGCTCGCAGGTCCAGCGGCCGGCGTTCACCGGCCGCGACCGCGGGGGACAGCCTCCGGCGCCGCCGGCCCCGCCCGCCGAGCCCTCCACGTCCGCCTCCGGCTACACCCCGCCGCCGCGCTACCTGCCTCCCTCCTGAGCGCCGGCGCGCCGGCGCCGCGATGAGGCTCGAGGGCGCCGTCGCCCTGGTCACGGGGGCGTCGAGCGGGATCGGCCGGGCCACCGCCATCGACCTGGCCGGCGCCGGCGCCACCGTGATCGGGCTGGCCCGCCGGGAGCCGGAGCTGCGCGGCCTGGTCGCGGAGCTGGCGGAGCGCCGGACCCCCGGCAACATGGTGGTCTGCGACGTCACCGACCCCGCCGCCGTCGAGCGCGCCGTCGCCACCGTCGTGGAGCGGCACGGGCGCGTCGACGTGCTGGTGAACAACGCCGGCGTGGGTCTCCACCGGGCGCTTCTCGACTGCGACGCCGGCGACCTCGAACGGGTGATGCGGGTCAACTACCTCGGCGCCGCCACCTGCATGCTCGCGGTGCTGCCGGGGATGGCGGAGCGCCGCCGCGGGGTGGTGGTCAACGTCGCCTCCATCGCGGCGGCGGTGCCCTGGGCGTGGGAGGCGGGGTACTCGGCGTCGAAGGCGGCGCTGGTCGCGCTCACCGAGGCGGCGGCGCCCGAGCTGCGCCGCCACGGGGTGCACCTCTGCTGGGTCAGCCCGGGGGTGGTCCGCACCGGGATCTTCACTCCCGAGGCGCTGCGCCACCTGCCCCCCAGCGCCGCGCGCACCTGGCTGGCGCCCGGCGAGGTCAGCGCCGCCATCCTCGACGCGGTGGTCCGCGAGCGCGCCTCGGTGACGCTGCCGCGCTCGCTGGCGGTGGCGGCGGCGCTGCGCCACCTCCTCCCCGGCCCCTTCCGCGCCGGCGTGCGCCGGACCTACGAGGCGACCCTGCGCCGCGAACGGGATCAGCCCGCGTAGGTCTCCGAGCCGGTGGTGTCGCCGCTCGCCGTGCTGCCGCCGGCGACGAGGACGCGGCCGTCCGAGAGGCGCAGCGCGGTGTGGAAGGTGTGCGCCGAGAGCATGCTCGGCATCGGCACCCAGGTGCCGGTCACCGGGCGATAGAGCTCGGCCGAGCCCAGCGCGCCGAAGTAGTCGCGCCTGCCGCCGGCGACGAGCACGCCGCCGCCGTCCATGGCCACCGCCGAGTGCCCGGCGCGCGACCCCCCCATCGTCCCGGTGGGGCGGAAGAGCAGCGTCCGGGGATCGAAGATCTCGCAGCTCGCCACCTGGCTGTTGGCGAGCTGGTCGTAGCCGCCCGCGATCAGCACCGTGCCGTCGGGAAGAAGGGTCGCGGTGTGGGAGCTGCGGCGGCTGTGCATGCCGCCGGTGGGCAGCCAGCCGCCGGTGATGGGGTCGTAGAGCTCGCCGGCGGGGCCGCGGAAGTAGGCGCCCGACGGGATCCCCGGGAGCAGGGGCGCGGAGACGCCGCGCGGCATCTCGCCGCCGGTCACCAGCACCCGGCCGTCCTGGAGAACGGTGGCGGTGTGCCCCAGCCGCGGCGACTGCATCGGCACCGCCGGGATCCAGTTCTCCCGTACCGGGTCGAAGAGCTCGGCGAGGGCGAGCACGCTGTCGCCGGAGAAGCCGCCGGTCACCAGCACCCGGCCGTCGCGGAGCGGGGTGGCGAGGTGCTCGCGCCGCGACGTGTACATGCGCGCGGTCCACGACCAGTGCCCGGTGGACGGGTCGTAGATCTCCGCCGTGCCCAGGTCGCCGCCGGCGGCGCGGTAGTAGCCGCCCGCCACCAGCACCCGGCCGTCGGGCAGCGCCGTGGCGCTGGGCCCGTAGCGCGGCACCGCCATCGGGTCGGCGGCGCTCCAGGTGCCGGTCCTCGGGTCGTAGAGCTCGGCCGAGCGCAGGGTGGTGTTGCCGCTCTGGCCGCCGACCACCAGCACCCGGCCGTCGTGGAGCTGCGCATAGGCGAAGTGGTCGCGCGCGACGCGCATGCTGCCGGTCGCCGTCCAGTGGCCGGTGTCCGCCGCCTGTGCCGGGCCGCCGGTGAGCGCTCCCAGCGGGCTGCAGGCCAACAGCCCGCCGATGATCAGCCCGAGCCAGGCACGTCGCACGCCGAACAGCCTAGGGGTTCGCCCGACACCTGACAAGGGTGGCGGCGTTGCAGCACCGGCGGGCACCGGTCAGGCATCCCGCACCGGATCGTGCGCGTTCGCGTCGAATGGCCAGGCGACCTCGCCGTAGCTCCGGCAGCGGCCGGGATGGAAGGAGACCCGGGCGGTCTCGAGGGCGGCGCCGTCGCCGACGTAGACGATCCGCTCGAGCTGGAGCACCGGGGCGGTCCGGCGCATCCCCAGCAGCCCGGCGACCTCGGCCGCCGCCGCCCCCGCGCTCACCCAGTGCCGCGCCCTCCGGATGCGCTCTCCGGTGCACGTGACCGCTGCCTCCAGCACGGCGATGGGCGGCAGCTCGGCGGTCTCGAGGAGGGGGAATCGGGCCAGGTTGAGGTGCGAGTCGAGGACCACCACGGGTTGGTCGTCGGCGGTGCAGAGACGCCGCACGTGGAGCACCGGGTCGCGCGGCGCGATCCCCAGCCGGCCGGCGACGGCCTCGCCGGCGGAGTGCCGCTCGCGGACCAGCAGGCGCGCCCCGGGGGTGTGGCCCGCCGCCTCGATCGACGAGGCCACCGTCCACAGGTAGGGGAGGTCGACGCAGATGCTGGCGCTGGCGACGAAGGTGCCCCGCCCCGCCTCGCGGCTCACCAGGCCGCGCTCGCGGAGCTCGTCGAGGGCGCGCCGCGCGGTGGTCCGGCTGACCCCGTGCTCGCGCATCAGCTGCGCCTCGGTGGGCAGCCGCCGCCCCGCGGTCAGCTCACCGCTCTCGATCCGTCGCAGCAGCGGCGCGAGCAGCTGCTGGTACAGGGGCCCCCCTCGGTCCTGGGTCCGACCACCCACCACCGCCCATCCCACCACATGTGAAGCGCCACATGATGCCACCCCGTGGAGGGGTGTGTGGAGGATACGAAGCGCACCGCGACCCCGACTGAAAAGTCGGATCCGATATCGCCTTGGTCCCCTTCCAGATCCGATACATCTAAAAGCATCTACCGAACACGTGCTGCCCGCAGCTATATCTGTCGCGTATCGCCTATCTCCAGATACAAGACGGGAAGCCGCCGGACCGGTTCCCCGGCGATGCGAGGTCGGACAGATGGCGGAGCGCACGCGAGTGATGGTCGCCGCGCCTTTCCCCGCGGACGGAGCAGTGGCGCCCGCTCGCCATGCGGAACGGATCGTCACGGAGGAGCGAGGTATACGCACGGACGCAGCGAGAGCAGACGGATGAGTTTCATCTTCAGATAAGTCAATGAGCCGCGAGGAGAACAGATGATCGACCGACGTCCACGTCGGTGGTATGTGAGGTGCGGCACCGCCGGTTCCGCCATCCTCTTGCTCGCCGGCGCCGCCGGCGTGAGCAGTTCGACGGCACCGGTGGTGCGGGCCGACAGCACAGGCTCGCCTGACCAGGTCGGACAGTGGACGCAACCGTTCGAAGAGGGTGGCGCCACCCCCCGGTGCACCAAGGGCACCGACGGGCGCATCCTCTGCAAGCCCGACGGCGCGTACGAGGGCGTCCTGAAGGACGGCCGTGTCCTCTACTGGAACGCCATCGAGAGCAGCGAGAACGTCCAGGTGGCGTCGGGCTCCGAGCTCTCCCCCGAGACTCGGAACGCGAGCAGCCGCGTGCTCGATCTGCGCAGCGGAACCCCGTCGTGGTACACGCCGCCCCACGTGGACGGCGGCGGACGCAATCCGAGCATCCAGTCCGGCGACTCGTGCCAGGGGACGAACCCCGCGGACGCGCCGGGAATCGCCGGAGTGCCGGGGAGGCCGGGTGACGGCTTCATCGGAAGCACCCTGGGCCAGGGCGGCTCCGCCACCGGCATCAGCCAGAACCCGAGCTGCCCGCCGGACCGGCCGGCGAACCAGAACAACGCCGGTGACATGTTCTGCTCCGACATGGCGAACATGGCGAACGGCAACATCATCAGCGTCGGCGGTACCGACTGGTACAACGAGCCCGGCGACGGCATCGATCGCGACCACGGCTATCCGTACGACTTCGGCGCGGTCGAGCTCGAGGGGCTCCGCAGCGCCCGCTACTTCGACCCCAGCAAGAACGACTGGGTCCAGGCCTCGCCCATGAAGTACGGGCGCTGGTACCCGTCCCTCATCGTCCTCGGTGACGGCAAGATCGTCGTCTCCGGTGGCGTGACCAAGCTCATCAAGAGCACCCAGCTGGGCCAGGTCCGGCGCACCGAGACCTTCGACCCGGCCACCAACGCCTGGACCGAGAACTACGTCGGTCCCGAGTCGGAGAACGAGCTCCCGCTGATGGCTCGTCTCCACCTGACGCCCAACGGCAAGATCTTCTACGGCGGCAGCGGCCAGATGTGGGGCCCGGCCGGCGAGGCCATCGACGAGGCCGCCATGGCCATGATGCAGCTGTACGACCCCTCGACCAAGAAGTGGTCGATGGTCGGCCCCAACCCGCTGGTGGCCCGGAGCGGCGACTACTCGGTCATCCTGCCGTTCAAGGTCGGCCACTACGACACCATGAACGTCCTCGCCTACGGCGGGACCCTGGGCGTGCCCCCGGGCGGCGAGCTCGCCACCCCGTTGACCCAGCTCTTCACCGTCAACGGTGACAAGGTGGACGTCCAGCGCGGCCCCAACCTGAACCATGCCCGGTGGTTCACCGCGGGCGTGATGCTGCCCACGGGCAAGGTCCTCGCCCTGCACGGCGGCGACAAGGACGAGGTCATCGATCCCGGGAGCGAGATCCCGATCCGCCAGACCGAGCTCTACGATCCCGACACCAAGACCTGGACGGACATGGCCCCCATCGGCCGTGACCGCACCTACCACAACTCGGCGGTCCTGCTGCCCGACGGCCGCGTGCTGTCCGGCGGCCACTCGCCGATCCCGGCCCACTACGGGCATCACGGCGACGTGATCCCGGGGACGACCGCGAACAACCAGAAGGACTCGAGCTTCCAGGTCTGGAGCCCGCCCTACCTGTTCTACGGCGTCTCCCGCCCGCAGATCAAGAATGCCCCGGCCGGTATCACCTGGGGCCAGAACATGAACGTCACCGTCGATGACGCCTCCAGCATCGCCAAGGTCGAGCTGTACCGTCTTCCGACCTCGCAGCACGTCCTGTCGAACAACAACCGCGTCATCGAGCTGCCGTTCCAGACCAGCGGCAACACCCTGACCGCGCAGGTGCCAGCCAACCACAACCTGGCCACCCCCGGTGGGTACTACATCTTCGTGACCAAGAAGTCCGCGAAGGGCGAGGTCCCGTCCGTGGCCGCGATCACCATGCTGGGGAACACCTCGGACAACAGCGCGGCGCCGATCCCCATGCAGGACAGCAGCCCCGCCGGCGCCTTCGGCGCCTCCCCGCCCGGGGCCAGCGGCCCGCAGCAGGGCGCGCCTGCGCTTCCGGGCAACCCCCCGGTGCCGAGCGCCAGGCCCGGCATCCAGTACGTCCAGGAGTTCGTGTCCGTGCCGCAGGCGCTCTCCAGCAGGCTGGCCGGCTTCCTCCGCAACGACGGAGAGGGTCCGGTCGCCCTGGTGGCTCTGCTCACGGCTCTGGGCCTCGGCCTCGGCTTCCGCGCGAGGCGGTGGATCACCCGGAGATAGGCGACTGACCGGCGGCCGGATGGCCGCCCACCGGTGGATACCCATCCTCTGGGTGCCCCCCCAGAAGGGTGTGTCCGTGGACGCACCGCTGAGGGGGCACCTCTTCTTTTTGAGAGACTGATCCGATGCGCACCCTCCGCTCACCGCGTCCGCCGACGGCCGTCCTCGCGCTCCTGCTGCTCGCGGGCGCCCTGCTGAGCGCCGCGCTCACCGCGCCCCGGGTGGGGGCGCACGAGCAGGACCCGCACGTGCGCACCGTCCTCGAGTCGGTGATCCCGGCGCTGCCGCCGGGGGTGACGGTCGACGTCCGCAACACCGCGGTCTCCGCCGAGATGCTGGTGGAGAACCACACCCCGACCGAGGTGCAGGTGCTCAGCCCCGCCGGGCGGACCTTCCTGCGCATCGGGCCCCAGGGCGTGCTCGGCGACCTCGACACCCCGGACTGGTACCAGTCGAACAACCCCTACGGAACCGCCGACATCCCCACCCGGGCCGCCGTGCCCGGCGCGCCTCCGTTCTGGGGGCGTGCCAGCCACGAGCCCGCCTGGGGCTGGTTCGAGCACCGCATGCATCCCAAGCCCCTGCTCGACCTGCCCCCGGCGCCCGCCTCGGGCGTGCAGACCATCTCCCGCTGGATCGTCCCGCTGCGGTACGGCACCCAGGACTACAGGGTGCTCGGCCGGGTGGACTACGTGACCTTCAAGGGCGGCTACAAGGCGGTGCTCACCTCCACGCCGACCCCCTTCGACGGGGTGAAGGTCTCGGTGGTCACGGGGCGGCTGCCCGGGGTCTTCCTCGACAACGCCGGCACCGTCCCGGTGGTGGTGACCGGGCGCTCCGGTGAGCCGTTCCTCCGCGTCGGGCCGGCGGGGACGGAGGCCAACCTCCACAGCCCGTCGTGGGTGGACAACCTCAAGGACCACGGCGACACCCCCACCGTCGAGGCCGACGCGGCGGCGCCGCCGCAGTGGCAGCTGATCCATCCCGAGCCGCGGATGCTCTGGCTGGAGACGCGCGGCTTCTACACCAGGGAGATCCCCCCGGCCGACATCACCGCCCGCACCGAGCCGACGGTGCTGCTGCGGTGGAGCCTGCCGCTGACCCGCGGCGCCGCGACCGCCACGCTCACCGGCACCACCAGCTACGTCCCGGATCCCCCGGCGGCGACCGCCGGGGCGGCGGGCGCCGAGGACGGCTCCTTCCCCTGGGTGGGCCTCCTCCTCTGGATCGTCCTGCTCGCCCTCATCGGCGGCGGGGTGACCCTCTGGCTGCGGCGGCGGCGTGCCCGGCAGGCCTCCACCCGCGCGGTGGTGTCGCCCCGTCGCTGATCCGGCACGCGGCCGCCGGGGTCCGTCGCGCCAGCCGAGCGGTAGCATGGGTGCGCCCGCCCGGGCCCTCCGGGCGCCGGCACGACGTCAACCACAGAGGAACGTTCATGGCGCTCTTCAGGCGCGAGAACATCGCCGTCCCCGACGAGCGGAAGGACCAGATCGTCTACAAGTGGCCGGATCAGCAGATCCGCCGCTTCACCAAGGCGATCGTGGCCCCCGACGAGGTCGCGGTGTTCCTCTACCAGGGACAGGTGATCGGCACCCTGCCCCCGGGGCGGCACCAGGTCGACGCCACCGAGCTGCCCTTCCTGGGGATGTTCAAGGACATCCTCACCGGCGGGAACGCCTACCGCACCGAGCTCTACTTCGTCTCCTCGCGGGAGATCCGCGACCGCTTCGGCGGCCGGATCGACGAGGTGCAGGACCCGCAGACGGGGATGCTCGTCACCCTGCGCGTCTTCGGTGACTACATCCTCAAGGTGACCGACCCGGTTGCGCTGATCACCAAGTACAGCGGTACCCAGAACGTCCCCGACAACGGCAGGATCACCGACCTCTGCGACGACCTGCTGCTGCGCTCGCTGCGCCAGGACCTCACCAGGAACATCGTCCGCAACGGCTGGCCGGTGCTCGGGCTCTCGGCCTTCACCGACGAGATCGAGGGCACGACCCTCGAGGGCGGCAACGCCCGGCTCGCCGACTACGGGCTGAGCCTGGTGGCGCTGACCAACTTCGTCGTCAGCCTCGACGACGAGACCGAGGCCGAGCTGCGCCGTCTCGCCAAGGACACCGCCTACTCCCGCCTCGCGGGCGGCTTCCAGCAGTACGCGGCCGGCGAGATGGCGCTGGGTGCGGGCGAGGGCATGGCCAAGGGCGGCGCCGGCGTCTCCGGGGCCTTCCTCGGCGCCGGCATCGGCCTCGGCGGGGTCGCCGCGCAGCCGGCGCCCGCGGGCCCGCCGCCGCCCCCCGCGCCCGGCTTCGCGGGGGGAGGCGCCGGCTACGCCACCCAGCAGCCGGCCACGGTGGACTGCCCCTCCTGCCACGCGGCCAACGCCGCCGGCGCGAAGTTCTGCGCCTCCTGCGGCAGCTCGCTGGCGCCGGCGACGGTGAGCTGCCCCTCCTGCCATGCCGCCAACGCCGCCGGTGCGAAGTTCTGCGCCTCCTGCGGCACCTCGCTGGTGCCGGCGGTCCGCACCTGCGCCGGCTGCGGCGCGGAGCTCGCCGAGGGCGCGAAGTTCTGCGCGACCTGCGGCAAGCCCACCGCCGCGCCCGACGCGCCCCCTCCGGCGGCCACGTGACCACCCCCCTCCTCGCCGCGGCGGGGCTGCTGGCGCGCGCCGGCGGCGGCCACAGCTTCGGCGGTGGCGGTGGCGGTGGCGTGCGCGGCGGCGGCGGTGGCGGGAGCGGCTTCAGCACCGGCGGCGGCGGCGGCCACGGTTTCTTCTTCTTCCCGTTCTTCCTCGGCGGCGGCGGCGGTGGCGGCGGCATCCTCGCCCTGCTGATGCTCGTCATCCTGGTGGTGGTGGCGGTGGTGCTCTTCCGCCTGGTGCGCTCCTGGATGTCCGGTGGCGGGATGGCGCGGAGCGCCTTCGACACCGGCTCCTCCGGTGCCTCCTACGGCGCCGGGACGGTGCCGGCGCCGCCGCGCTCCTCGACCCCCTACGACGACACCCGTCCCATCGGCGTCCCCGAGGGCCTGCGCGGCGCGATGCTGCCGGGAAGCTCGCCGGTGGCGATGGCCTCCGAGGGCACGCCCGACGGCCTCGCCGCGATCACCGCCCACGACCCCGCCTTCGACGAGACCGCCTTCCTGGGGGACGCCGAGCGCGCCTTCTTCGTGGTGCAGCAGGCGTGGACCGAGCTCAAGCCCGACCTG
>JAQBPH010000416.1:0-6549 GCA_028287625.1 Chloroflexota bacterium
GAGGTCGGCGTGGACCCCGCCGGCGAGCGGCTGGGGCAGGTATCCGGGGAGCAGGTCGGAGAGGGTGGGGATGTCGGTCGAGCCCTGGATGCTGGCGTGGCCGCGCAGCGCCAGGATGCCGCCCCCGGGACGGCCGATGTTCCCCAGCAGCAGCTGCAGGATGGAGGCGGCGCGGATGATCTGCGGCCCCACGGACTGCTGGGTCCACCCCACCGCGTAGCAGATCACCGAGGTGCGGTCGGGACCTGAGTTCTCGACCAGCGCGCGCGCCACCGCCTCGAAGTCGGCGCGCGGGGTGCCGCAGACCCGCTCGACCACCTCCGGGGTGTAGCGGGCGAAGTGGCGCCGCAGCACCTGGAGCACGCAGCGCGGGTGCTCCATCGTCGGATCGCGCTCGATGCGATAGCCGGGCCCGGCGGGGGCACCCTCGCCATAGCTCCAGTGCGCCCGGTCGGGGTCGTACCGGCCGTGGTCACCGGAGGCGGGCGCGGTGTCGCCGTGGGGAGCGGCGTCCCCGGGCCCGGCGCGTGGGATGGCCTCGAGGTCGTCGGCGACGAAGCCGGAGAAGATGCCGCCGTTGTCCTCGGCGTCGACGTAGCCCTCGGGGAGGATCGACGGGCCGTTGGTGAAGTCGCGGACGTAGTCGCGGAAGAGGTGGCCGCCGGCGAGGACGTGGTTGATCAGCGCGCCGAGGAAGACGATGTCGCTGCCCGAGCGCATCGCCACGTAGCGCGAGGCGCTCGCCGAGGTGCGGGTGAAGCGGGGGTCGACGTGGATGACCTGGGCGCCGCGCTCACGCGCCTCGACCACGAACCGGAACCCCACCGGGTGGTTCTCCGCCATGTTGCTGCCCATCACCAGGATGCAGTCGGCGTTGACCAGATCCATCAGGGTGGTGGTGGCACCGCCCCGCCCGAAGCTCGCCCCCAGACCGGGGACCGTGGAGCTGTGTCATATCCGTGCCTGGTTCTCGATGGGGAGGATCCCCAGCCCCCCGGTGAGGAGCTTCTTGATCAGGTAGTTCTCCTCGTTGTCGAGGGTGGCGCCGCCCAGCGAGGCAATGCTCAGGCAGTGGTTGACCACCTCGCCCGACTCGGTGCGCTCGACGAAGCCGGCGTCGCGGGTGGTGCGGATCAGCTGGGCCACCCGCTCCATCGCCCACTCCAGCGAGCGCCGCTCCCACCGGGTGGAGTAGGGGGCGCGGTACAGCACCGACGTCACCCGGTTGGGGTTGACGTGGAGCTGGTGGGTGGCCGCGCCCTTGGGGCAGAGATGGCCCGCACTGATCGGGCTCTCCGGGTTGCCCTCGATGGAGAGGATCTCGCCGTCGCGGTGGTACACGCGCTGGCCGCAGCCGACCGCGCAGTAGGGGCAGACGCTGGGCGTGACCTCCGCCCCCTCGATGCGCGGGCGCAGCCCCGCGGTGCGCGGGCTGACCGGCTGCGGGTCGCCGCCGAGGCTGAGCATGCGGCGCAGGCGAGACCGGGGGCGGGCGCGGCTCGCGGAGGTCTCGGGCATGGTGGAACCTTAGATGTTGGTACCGACCGTGGGCACCACGTCGGGGTCGGGGATCGGCGCCGGCATCGGTGCCTGCACCATCCGGTCGCCCTCCTGAGGTTCTGACCGGCTACCGGAGCCCGATGCCCTGGGTGTACGCGATCAGGATCCCCCAGGGCACCGCCCAGGCGACCAGGGCGGCCAGCCACACCCCGTCGACCCGGGCGCGGCCGGCCGCCATCGGGGTGGGGGCCGTCGAGCCCGGGCCCAGCCAGAGGCGCAGGGCGACGAGCGGGACCGCGGCGAGCTCGATGGCGGCGCTCGCCGCGACCGCCATCGGCTTCCCCGAGGGAAGCGGGAGACGGAGCCCACCGGTGCTGACGCGGAGGATCACGATGCCGGCGAAGAGCATCCAGCCGGCCAGCGCGGCCGCGGCGGTGGCGCCCCCCGACGCGCGGAACCAGCTCGCCGTCCGGCGCAGGGTGAGCCGCCAGGCGATCCAGGGGATCAGGGTCAGCTCGACGACGGTGCTGAGCACCATCCGCCTCGGCATCCCGTGACCGGCCACGAACACGAGCGCGGTCGACAGGCCGAGAACGACCACCAGGACGGCGAGCGCCAGGGTTCCGAGCCGGGCCCACTCCATGCCCCGCCGCAGGCCCTCGCCGAGAGCCACCAGGAGGACCGCCGCGGCGAGATAGGCAGCCATCCGGCCGCCGCCGTGATGGAGGCCGAAACGGCCGGCGGTGCCGCCGATGCCCTGGGCGGTGTACTGCGCGGCGAGGCCCCACAGGAAGACGATCGCCATCCCCAGCCCGGCGGGGCCGGCCGCGCTCGTCTCCTGGGTGGCCGGACTCGTCGACGTGCTGGTGGCCGACACCCTAGCCCTCCTCCGGCCACAGCTCGACGGCCCGTCCCGCGAGGGTGATGGGCACCGGCGCGCCCAGGACGTGGTCGGGCCGTGCCCATTCGGGCGGCGGCGCTGGGAGGGCGGTCACAGCGGCATGGTACGTGCCCGGCCGCGGGTCCATCAGGGAGCCGGTCCTCAACCCGGTGTCCACCGCCGACCTCGGCGTGCGCCCCGGCCGGCGCCGGCTGGGGCGGGTGCCTCGCGTCCGACTACTGAACCCCGATGGCCTGGGTGACGGCCACGACGATTCCCCACGGCACGCTCCACGCCACAAGGGCGGGAATCCAGACCCCCTGGGTTCGCGGGCTGACGGTTGGCCTCGGTGCCACCGGTGTCGGCGCCGCCCGCCGCAGGCCGATACCCCACGCGATCAGGGGAACGACGGTCAGCTCGACGAGCCAGGTGGGCACGAGCGAGAGCGGCTCCCCTGAGGGGAGCGTGATTCCTCCGAGAACTCCGGTCACGAGCATGAGGACCAGAACAGCGGCGTAGACCGCCCAGCTGACAGCAAGGGCCCCTCTGTGGGAGCGGGGGCTCGCAGTCCAGTCCGCGGTCCGCCCCAGGCTGAGGCGCCAGGCGATCCATGGGATGAATGTCAGGCAGACGAGATCGTTGAACACCAGGAACCCCGGGATGCCGTGGCCTCGAAGGAGCGCGAGGCCGTCGGCCAGCGCCAGGGCCGTGAACAGCACAGCGAGGGCGATCGTGGCCAGGCGTGCCCACTCCACGCCTCGTCGCAGCGCCTCGCCGGCCGCCACGAGGATGACTGCGGCGGCGAGACGGCCGGCGAGACCGCCGCCGCCATGGTGCAGCCCCAACCGGTCCATGGTGCCGGCGACACCCTGAAGGGCCAGCTGCGCAGCGAGAGCCCAGCAGAAGACGACGGCAAAGCCAAGGCCGGCGGGTCCGTCAGCGATGCGCCGCGCCTCCGCCCCGGACGGCGTCCCTCGGCCTTTCATCCTTCCCCCGGGGCGGTCCCCCTGCCCTCCACCCGATAGACGGTCACACGCACCATCCCGGAATCGATGTGCGAGGCCATCTTCGCAAGGGTCCGGCGCCCCATGGGCGCCAGGTCGGCGGCCGACAGTCCGTATCGCCTGGCCACCTCCTCGCGGAGGTGCCGGACCTCCAGGTCGCGCCGCTCGCCGGCGCGCTGACGGAGTCTGAGGGCCACGTCCTCGGCGACGACGGTCGGTGCAGAGGCGACGGCCATGCTCACCCCCACGTCAGTGGATCGAACAGTCGCGGCCGGATCGTCGCACGTCCCGGCCGGGGTTAATTCTTTCAGTTCCGTCAGCTGCGCGCAACCCGCGGGCTGCCCCGCGCGGGTGGGTCCGGCTGCCGCGCCGGTGCGGCCGGCGCGACGCCGAACCGTTGGACGGGCTCGCCGGCGTCGACCTGGCCACGATCACCGGGCGGACGGGGCGCGACGGCTGAGAACACGAGCACCGGCTCGTCCTCGGGCGTCACGCCAGGCCGCCGGGACGGTGCGCGGCGAAGCCCACGGCCTGCTCGAGGGCGAGGCCGATCCCGAGCAGTCGCGCCTCGCCGAGGGGCGGCCCGCTGAGCAGGATCCCGACCGGCAGGCGGCGGCTGTCCAGTCCCGCCGGCACCGACAGCGAGGGGAAGCCGACGAAGTTCCACGGCACGGTGAGGTCGAAGGGCACGCCGGCGGCAACGCTGCGCGAGGGGGTCTGCGGCCCCGGCGGCCGGGTCGTCGTGGGGTGGACGACGGCGTCGATGCGCCGGTCCGCGAGGAGGGCACCGAGGTCGCGGACGCAGACTCCCCGGACCCGCTGCGCCTGGAGGTAGTCGACCGCGGTCAGCGTCTGGCCGAGCTCGATCTGAGCGAGGATCTCCGGCGAGTAGAGCGCCGCGCGCGTCCGGGTGAACTGCTGGTGGTACGCCGCCGCCTCGGCGAGGATGGTGAGCGCGGCGGGGGTGAGTGCCGCCTGCGCCGCCGGGCCCCGCACGGCGGCGAGCACGCTGGGGGGCAGGTCGACGTCGACGATCTCGGCCCCACGGTCACGCATGAGCCGCAGCGCCGTCTCGCAGATGGCGGCCATCGAGGCGTCGACGCCCTCCCAGAAGAAGGCGGTGGGGCGTCCCAGGCGGACCCCGTGCAGGTCGGGAGGCGCCTGGACCGGGTAGTCCGCCGCCGGCTGCGGAAGGGAGGTCGGATCGAGCGGATCGTGGCCGGCGATGACGTGGAGGAGGTAGGCGACGTCGCCGACGGTGCGCGCCATCGGGCCCGCGGCGTCCATCGACCAGGCGAGGGGGACGATCCCGTGGCGGGGGACGAGCCCGTAGGTGGGCTTCAGCGCCACGCACCCGGTGACGGCGGCGGGAAGCCGCAGCGAGCCCGCGGTGTCCGTTCCGGTCGCCACCGGCAGAAACCGGGCGGCGAGGGCGGCGCCGGAGCCGCCGGACGAGCCCCCGGGGTGCCGGCTGAGGTCCCAGGGGTTGCGGGTCGGCGGCGTCGAGGTGCCGTAGGCGAACTCGTGGGTGGTCAGCTTCCCGAGGAGCACGGCGCCCGCGCCCCGGAGCCGGGTCCAGACGGTGGCATCGTGATCGGGAACGAAGTCGGCGAGGACCCGCGACCCGGCCGCGGTGCGAACTCCCCGCGTGTAGTAGAGGTCCTTGAGACCGACGGGAAGGCCGTCGAGCGGCAGCGGCCGCCCCGCCGCGTACCGGCCGTCGGCGGCGCCGGCCGCGGGCCAGGCGATGTCGTCGGTGTGGGTGACGAAGCACTGCACCGCGGCGTCGCCGGCCGCGATGCGGCGACGGCAGGCGGCGAGCAGCTCCCGCGCCGACAGCCGCCGGGCGCGGAGCAGCGCGAGCGCCTCGAGTGCGGAGAGATCGGCAGGGTCGGGGGCGGCGTTCACTGGAAGTGGCAGACCGCCGGAGACGGCCACCGCGGCGGCGGCGCCGGCGGCGAGGAAGGAGCGGCGGCTGATCACGCCGGTATTCTCGCGCAGCGCCCACGCGGTCGACCGAACGCCCGGACGGCTCGTTGGGGCGGAGCGCTTCCCGGTCACTGGCCGCGTGGGCTATGCCAGCTTGGCAGGCAGATGGTGCAGCAGGCTGAACCCCCGACACCAACATTCCCCGTCAGCGCAGCGGAGGAGCTCGCTCTCCGCGCCGGAGTCATTCCCCACATCTGACCTTCCCGGATTCACGCTCGATAGACTGCCCTGAACTTCAGCTTGTCATCAAGCACCTCACATCCAGCAAGAATCGGGACGACCGTGAGAGGATGTATCCTTAAACTCCAACGGGCACCATCTTGAACCAGTTGATAATTAACTTGCTTCGCCAATGTATGCCAGTGAACGAACTTGTCTCCACCCACTGTGTGCCGATGGAACACCTTGACCTGCATCTCATGCTCTGGTTGACTCGGCAATTCCAAAGTATACGTGCCCCTCATCGCCTTGAAAGTCGAGTACTTTATCTCGGTTGTCACCTCTTCCCACCTCTCCTCGGCGATGGGATGCAGCGCTTTCTGCGGTATGACAGTGCGACCCTTCAGATAATGAATCGAGATCGGTGCCGTCTCCGCGACACCACGCAGATACACGTCAGCGCTCTCAAATAGGTCAAGTAAGGCCGCATCCAGACGCTGCAGGCCATAATTGCTGTTCACCACAATCCCCTCGGGTCGTGCCAAGTCCATCAGCCTTGCTGTCGCATTCAAGAGGCGACCCGAGTAGTCGAGTATCGTCCGAGCCGAACTCAGACGACTCGCCGCCCCACGGCCTAGACCTATTCCAACCAGCCGTGGCACCTCAAAGTTGATGATGGGATCGCCCACCACAAGGGTGGCGAAGTCATCAACGAAGCGCAAGCTTGCCTCCAGCACTACCTTTGCACGTTCAAGCAAGCGAGCCTCGTCAACCGCCCAGATGATCATGAGACCATCGCCCGTAGATTTGAAAAAAGAAGCATCACGGAAGTATCCGTCCAGCGCCGCCAGATACACCCGTTTTATGTAGGCCGCAGACTCAACCGATTCCACCCTCTCATTGAACGAGGAAAATCCGCGGATATCCACGAACGCCGTAATCACATGCTCCGAGGCCCCCGAGGCTTCCGGTAACAAAGCCCGAAATCGCCTATGCATGGTGAAGGTCATTGCTCCA
>JAQBPH010000423.1:0-11057 GCA_028287625.1 Chloroflexota bacterium
AGCCGCTCCACCAGACCGTCCACGGCGATCGCCGCCAGGGGCACGAGCACGAGCAGGTCGAGGAGGACGAGCCGCGCCGGCGAGCTCCAGGGGAAGACGGCGTGAAGCACCCTGACCGGCCACTGCCAGACCCGCGTGTCGGCCTGCAGGAACAGCAGCGCCGCGCCCAGGAGGCCGAACCCACGGACGGTGCGGTTGCGCCATCCGAGGGCGAGCGCGGCGATCGCCAGCGCCGGCAGGACGAGGGCATGACCCCACGAGGAGAAGGCGTTGACGATGTCGGCGGCCACCCCGCTCAGGGGCCGGTGGATCCCGTAGCCCTCCAGGACGGCGGCGTCGACCGTCGCGACACCGAGCCGCGCACCGGCGAGCGCCTGGTCGTGGTAGTGGAACCACGGAGCCGAGACGGCCGCGAGCACGGCGAGGGCCGCGGCGCCCGCCCCCAGCTCGCGAACGGAGAGGCGCAGACGGCCCAGGCCCCCGATCACCACCAGGGTGCCGATGAGGAGGGCCTCGGTGGGCAGGTCGCTGGGATGGACGTAGAGCAGGCCCCCGGTGAGGATCACGCCGCACAGGCAGGCGCCGAGAGTCCGGTGGCGCAGGCCGTCGATCACCGCCACCGCTGCGACGGGAGCCAGGACGAAGGCGCCGGTCAGCTGCGGCGTGAGGCCGACGGAGAGCGGACCGAAGGGAACCAGGCCGACTCCCAGACAGGCGATCCCGCTCAGCAGCACCGGCCGCCAGCCCAGCCCCGCCCGCCGGGCCAGCAGCATGGCGCCCCCGGGGAGCGCCAGGACCACCGGCCAGGTGCCCAGGGTGAGGGCGCGCGCGGCGTCGACGCCGGTGCCGTGCACCAGGGCGGCGGCGAGGACGTGCCAGCCGTACCGGGTCTCGGCGACGTCGAGCGCGGCCAGGTGATCGGGAAGCATGGGCGGCGCGGCGTGGCCGTCCATGAACCACCGCACCACCTGGGAGTGGACGACGGTGTCGGCGCCCGGCGGCACCACCAGCCCCCCCTGCCCCAGGATGACGAGGGCGAGCAGCAGGAGTCCGGGGACGGCGCCGGCGACCAGCGCCGCGGCGGGAAGGGTCTCCTCACCGGTCAGCGCGGTGCGTCGCAGCCACGCCACGGCGGCGAGCCCGAGGTCGATGGCGACGATGCCGGCCGTCGACAGGGGGGCACCGGCGACCCCGGCGAGGGCGGTGGCCAGGGCCAGGACGGCCAGCGACGCCGGCAGGATCATGAGCAGGCGCTCCGGCCGTGAGCGCGGCCAGGCCAGGACGCGGAGGAGCAGCCAGCCGGGGAGGATTCCCGCCAGCACCAGGTTGAGGGCGAACATTGCGGAGGCCAGGGGTCAGCCCTCGCCGTGGTCGGTGGTGTCCATGTGGCGATCATCGGGGCGGCCCTGCCGGATTCCCGTCCCGCCGGTCATGCGGATCCGTGGACATCCTGTGACACGCCCGCCCCGCCATCGCCGGCGGCGGCCAATGGCGACTGCCGTGTGACTGCCGGGAAACGGTTCGCCTACCCCCGTTCCGGCCGGGGGAGCCGGCTCTAGGATCGTGCCATGAGCGCCTCCGACACCACCGAGCTCTCCCCGGCTGCCGTGCCGTCGCCCTCCGTGAGGAGAACCCGCCGCCGCGGGGCACGCGGTCAGGGCCTGGTCGAGTACGCCCTGATCCTCATGCTCATCGCCGTCGTCCTGATCGTCGCCGTCCAGGTCCTCGGCAATGGCACGCACAACCTCTACAGCAACATCGGGGCCGGGGTGCGCAGCGCCGTCGGAGGCTGAGGCCGGTCGCGGGAGGCGCCCTGCCTACAATGGCCCGAGGATCGTCCGCCTCCGTTCACGAGCCGGGGGGGAGGGCCCTGTCAGTCAGGGGAGCCAGCGCGATGAGCAGCACCGAGAACGGGGCCTCGACGTCCCCACCCGCCCCCGTCACCGGCGGTCTGCGGGTCAAGCGTGGCCTTGCCGAGATGCTCAAGGGCGGCGTCATCATGGACGTCGTCGACGCCGACCAGGCGAGGATCGCCGAGGAGGCGGGTGCGGTCGCGGTGATGGCGCTGGAGCGGGTCCCCTCCGATATCCGGCGGGACGGCGGCGTCGCCCGGATGAGCGACGTCACCCTGATCAAGGAGATCATGGCCGCGGTGACCATCCCGGTGATGGCGAAGGCGCGCATCGGTCACTTCGTCGAGGCGCAGGTGCTCGAGGCGCTGGGGGTCGACTACGTCGACGAGTCCGAGGTGCTGACCCCCGCGGACGAGGAGAACCACATCGACAAGTGGGCCTTCACCGTCCCCTTCGTGTGCGGGGCGCGCGACCTCGGCGAGGCGCTGCGGCGCATCGGCGAGGGCGCGGCGATGATCCGCACCAAGGGCGAGGCGGGCACCGGCAACGTGGTCGAGGCGGTGCGTCACATGCGCGCGGTCCACTCCGGCATCCGCCGCCTGGGGGCGCTGCGCACCGACGAGCTGATGGCCGAGGCGAAGCGGCTCCAGGCCCCCTACGAGCTGGTCGCCGAGATCGCCCGGACGGGGAAGCTGCCGGTGGTGAACTTCTCGGCCGGCGGCATCGCCACCCCTGCCGACGCCGCCCTGATGATGCAGCTCGGGGCCGAGGGCAACTTCGTCGGCAGCGGGATCTTCAAGAGCGAGGACCCCCTCAGGTACGCGAGGGCGATCGTCGCCGCGACCACGTACCACGACCGCCCCGAGATGGTCGCCGAGGTCAGCGCCGGCCTGGGCCGGGCGATGCGCGGCATCGACGTCGCCACCCTGCCTCGCGAGGAGCTGCTCGCCGCCCGCGGCTGGTGAGGCCCTGTCGCGCCAGGGTGACGGGTGGATGGCCCCGCCCGGAGGCTCGCCGCGGCCCGCATAGACTGCCGTCGTGGCCATGGTCGAGCACGCAGCGCGACGGACGGCGGCGTCGCGTCGCCTGCGCCTGCGACTGTCGCCGGGCAGCCTGCGGCTGCTGCTGACGGCGGTCACCGCGGCCGCGGTCGTCAGCGCGCTGCAGAGCTTCGTGCTGGCGCCGCTCACCGGCCACTTCACCGGTGAGTTCGAGGACTTCCAGCCCTATCTCGACGGTGGGCGTGCGGCCAACGCCGGCACCAGCCCCTATGCCGGCTTCGACGGCGGCACCATCACCATGGGCGGCTTCGACTACCCGCCGCTCGACGCCTGGCTCTTCCGCCCGCTCGCGCTGCTGCCCTACCACATCGCCCAGATGGTCTGGCTGTGGGTCGGCCTGGCGTGCACCGTCGGCGGCAGCGTGATCGTCGCCCGCGCCCTCCTCCCGCGCACCTGGCCCAGCATCCGGCTCGGGATCAGCGCCGCCCTGCTCTTCGCCCCCGCCACCTACAACCTCTGGCACGGCCAGGCGAATCCGCTGATCTTCCTGCTCCTCGCGCTGGCCACGCGCTCCTGGGTGCGGGGGGAGCAGGGTCGGTGCGGCACCCTTCTCGGCATCGCGGCTGCGGTCAAGCTGGCGCCCCTGGTGCTGGTGGTGATGCTGCTGCGACGGCGCTGGTGGCGGGGGGCGGCGGCGATGCTCGCCACCATGCTCGCCGCCTCGCTGGCCGGGGTTCTGCTCCTCGGGAGCGGGGCCACCCGCGCCTTTCTCACCACCGTCTTCCCCGCCCTCAACCGCGACAACGGCTGGGTCTACAACCAGAGCTGGAACGGCGTGGTGAGCCGCCTCGTCAACCACGCCGTCTTCGCGTGGGCGACCCCCTCGACGGTGATCCACCTCGTCGCCCTGCTGCTCGGGGCGGCCGGCCTGCTCTGGGCGGCACGGTCCGTCCGTCCCGGCGAGCGCCCGGGCGAGGTGCGCGGCGCCGAGTTCGGGGCGGGGATCGCGGCCATGCTCCTCTGTGGCTCCGTGGCCTGGATCCCGCACGACGTCCACCTGCTCATCCCCCTGTTCGCGGCGCTGGGGCTGGTGGCCGTCCACGGCCGCCGGGCGGCCCGCTCGGTCCGGGGCGGGCTCACCGCTGCGGTGCTCGCCCTGGCGGTGCTGACGCCGCTGCTCATCGCCGGTTCGTCCACTCCCTCGCTGCTGGCGGCCAGCCACGGCCGCTGGTGGTGGTTCCAGCTCCAGCTCTGGTCGGCGCCGGCGCTGGCCGCCGCCCTGCTGCTCGCCTCCCTGGGCGGCTGGGCGGCGCGGGCCGGGCACGAGCGGCCCCCCGGGGCCACCGGGGTGCCGCCGGGCGCGCCGCGTACACTCGTCGGGAGTGCCTGAGGACAGCTCCCGCCCCTCCCCGCCGGCCGGCCCCGTGATCGGCGTGCTGGCCCTCCAGGGGGACGTCCGGGAGCACCGGGCGGCGCTGGAGGCGAGTGGGGCCCGGACCATCGGGGTCCGCACCGCCGCCGAGCTCGAGGCCGTCGACGCCCTCGCCATCCCGGGCGGCGAGTCGACCACGCTGAGCCGGCTGATCCGCGCCTTCGGCCTGGAGGAGCCGCTGCGGCGGCGGCTGGAGGCGGGGCTGCCCTGCCTGGCCACCTGCGCGGGGATGATCCTGCTCAGCCGCGGCATCCTCGACGGGCGCCCCGACCAGCTCGCTCTGGGGATCCTCGACCTCGACGTGCGCCGCAACGGCTACGGCCGCCAGCTCTACTCCTTCGAGGCGGCGCTGGAGGTTCCGGCGCTGGGCGAGCCGCCCTTCCCCGGAGTCTTCATCCGCGCTCCCGTGGTCGAGCGCGCGGGGGCGGGGATGCGCGTGCTCGCGCGCCACGACGGCTCGCCCGTCGCCCTCGCCCAGGGGCCACATCTCGCGCTCACCTTCCACCCCGAGATCAGCGGCGACGACCGCTTCCATCGATTGTTCGTCGAACATGTGCATGCCGTTTCGCCGCCGTCGCGGTAAACTCGGCTGGTGACATCCGGGCCTGCAGGCTCCCGCCGGATCGAGGCCGAACTGCGCCAGGTTGCCTGACGCCGCCCCACTCGCCGCCCCCCTGGCCGTCTTTCGTGTCGCTGGCGGCCGAGGCAAGCCGGGTTGCGGATGACACACCTGTCATGAACGTCCGCAGTGCCAGCTTTCGCGACCTCGACCGGGTCGAGGAGATCTACCGCCGCTCCTACGCCGGCGAGCCCGACGCCGCCGCCGCGCCGCCGCTCTCGCCCGGCGACAGCCCGGTGCCCCACGCGACCCTGCTGCGGCTCTGGCACGCGGTGAGCCGGACGCTGTCGTCGCTGGTGCCCACCGCCGAGCCCTCCGCCACCCTCTTCGTCGCCGAGGACGCGGACGGCGAGATCGTCGGCTTCATCCAGGCCCACGGGGTCCCGGGCCAGCCCAAGGCGTGGCACGTCATCAACCTCTGCACGGTCGCGGAGGGCCGCATCCACGCCGCCGGCGAGCGCCTGCTCACCCACCTCGTCAACCAGGGGATGCAGCACGGCGTGATCCGCTTCTCGGTGCGCCTGCCGCTCCACCACCCCCTGGTCGGGCTCTTCCTCGAGGAGGGGTTCTCCCAGTACGCCACCGAGCAGATCCTCTACCGCGACGACCTGGCCGCCTCGGCGCCGGCGCTCGCCGGGCGGGCGGCGGGGCTGCTGCGACCGGCGCGGGGAGACGACCGCGGCGGCATCCATCTCCTGTATCTGCGCACCACCCCGTCGCACGTCGCCAACATCGAGGGGCCGTCGCTCAAGGCCTGGCAGGCCTCCTTCCAGCAGGGATGGATGGCCCGCATCGGGCGCGACGACGTCCGTCACCTGGTGGTCGAGCGGCTGGGCATCGAGGCCTGGGTGGGAGTGCGCCCGGCCACCCCGGTGCGCCCCTCGCTGATGGCGCTGCTCTGCGACGGCAGCGACCCCGGCCTCCGCGAGGACTTCGTCGACACCGCGCTCGCCCAGGTTCCGCCGGGCCCCGTCTCCTGCGCCCTGCGGCACTACGACTCCGAGCTGATCCGCAGCCTGCAGCGCCGCGGATTCGCCATCTACGGAACCCAGCTGCTGCTGGTCCGCGACCTCGCCATCAAGATGCGTGTCCCCGCCCGCGCCCGGCGCGAGAACAAACCCGTCCTGGTCCCGGCCGGCCTGGTCCACAGTGCCGGTGGAATGTCCCGGGTCCCGCTCCGCGTCCTCACCAACGCCCCACAGCCGAGGAGTTCGCCATCATCGCTCGCATGACGTCCTACGGCCCAGCCTGGAACGAGGAGCTCCAGCAGCTCTTCGACGCCCTCCCGCCCCCCATCGCCGAGGCCGCTCGTCAGCTCCCCGACACTCGCGGTGAGCTGCTCGAGATCGTGCTCGACCTCGGCAGAGAGCCCGAGGCTCGCTTCGACGCCGGGGAGATCGTCCTCGACCGCGTCCAGGTGACCCGTGAGGATCTCGAGTACGTGGTGGCGCGGGTTGGCGCCTTCGGTGACGACAACCGGGCCGGCATCGAGCGCACCCTGCACCGCATCAGCGCCATCCGCAACCGGTCTCGCGACATCGTCGGCCTCACCTGCCGGGTGGGCCGGGCGGTCACCGGGACCATCGACATCATCAAGGACATCGTCGTCGGGGGCCGGTCGATCCTCCTCCTGGGCGCGCCCGGCATCGGCAAGACGACGATGCTTCGCGAGTGTGCCCGGGTGCTCAGCGACGAGTGCGGCAAGCGGGTGGTCATCGTCGACACCTCGAACGAGATCGCCGGCGACGGCGACATCCCCCATCCCGGGATCGGCCGCGCCCGGCGCATGCAGGTGGCCACCCCGGCGATGCAGCACGCGGTGATGATCGAGGCGGTCGAGAACCACATGCCCCAGGTCATCGTCATCGACGAGATCGGCACCGAGCTCGAGGCGGTCGCGGCGCGCACCATCGCCGAGCGCGGGGTGCAGCTGGTGGGCACCGCCCACGGCTCCAGCCTCGACAACCTGCTCGTCAACCCCACCCTGAACGACCTCCTCGGGGGCATCCAGACGGTGACCCTCAGCGACGAGGAGGCGCGCCGCCGCGGCACCCAGAAGAGCGTGCTCGAGCGCAAGGCGCCACCGACCTTCGACGTGCTGGTGGAGATCCGCGAGCGCGACAGGGTGGTCGTCCACATGCCCCTCGACGAGACCGTCGACGAGGCGTTGCGCGGCCGGGTCAAGCCCGCCGAGCTGCGGCTGCGCGGCGAGAGCGGTCAGATCGTCAGCCGGATCGACACCTCCGCGCCGGTCCCCGGCGTCTTCCCCGAGGCCGCGCCGGCGCCCTTCGGCGGTGGCCGGAGCCGCCGCGAGCGCGACCGCGACCGCGAGCAGGACGCCTTCCTGCGGCCGCGGCGCTCGCTGCGCACCCTGGAGGTCGACCCCTTCGCCCTCGCCCACGAGGGCCGCGAGCGCGAGCTGCTCGCGGTCCGCGGGCCCCGTCCCAACCAGCCGCTCTCCGTCTTCCCGTACGGGGTCTCCAGAACCTACCTGGAGCAGGCGGTGCGCGAGCTGCGCCTGCCGGTGCGCATCCAGCACCACGTCGACGACGCCGACACCGTGCTCACCCTGAAGAACTACTACCGGCGCAAGGACTCGCCGGTGCGCGCCGCCGAGTCGACCGGCATCCCCATCCAGGTGCTGCGCAGCAACACCGTGGCCCAGATCAAGGGCGCGCTCGCCCGGGTCTACGGGGTGGACGTCGGCGATCCCACCGAGGTCGCGCTGCAGGAGGCCACCGAGGCCATCAACCGGGTGCTGCAGACCCATCAGACGGTGGAGCTGGCGCCCCAGAACGCCTACGTGCGCCGCCTCCAGCACAAGCTCGTCGAGCAGCACGAGCTCACCGCCCGGAGCACCGGCAGCGACCCCAACCGGCGCCTGTGCATCCTCGGCCCCGGCGACGAGGCCTAGGGCGCCGGCATGAGGCCCGGAGGGGACACAGCCATGCGGGGGGACACCCCCCGCATTCCCCCCCGGCACTCGCTTCCACCCGCACCGCAAGGTGCGAGGAGAGTCCTCCCCCTACGGGCCCCGCGGAACGCGGGCGGCGTCCCCCCCCGCATGCCTGCGGCCCGGGGGGATTGTGAGGGCGTCCCTCCCCGTGAGGATGAACCCGGGGTTCACGCGGGAGGTGCCCCCTCGGAGGAGCGCGCGCCCGGGGGGAACGCGGGGGGCGTCCCCCCGCGGGTGCGTGTGCCCGGGAGGGACACGGCGGGTCCTCGTCGGGAACAGGCGCCCCGGGGTATCCCCGCACGTGAACGGGGGCCCGGGGGGAACGCGGGGGGAGTCCCCCCGCGCGGAGAGTGGGCGGGGTTCTTCATCTCCTTCGAGGGGGTGGACGCCGCCGGGAAGAGCACCCAGGTCGCGGCGCTCGCCGCGGCGCTGCGCAGTGACGGGCACGAGGTGCTCACCGTCCGCGAGCCCGGGGAGACGGTGGTCGGCGAGCTGATCCGCAGCCTGCTGCTGCGCCCGGCCCCGGCGCCCCTGGACCCCTGGGCCGAGGCGCTCCTCTTCGTCTCCGCGCGCGCCCAGCTGCTCGCCGAGACCGTCCTGCCCGCGCTGATGCGGGGCAGCGTGGTGATCGCCGACCGCTACGTCGACTCCACGCTCGCCTACCAGGGCGGCGGCCGGGGGCTCGACCCGCGGTCGCTGCGGACGCTCCACCGCGCCGCCTGCGGCGACGTGTGGCCCGACCTGACCATCCTCCTCGACCTCCCCCCGTCCGCGGCCGAGAGCCGCCGCCGCGCCGGCCAGCTGCCCCTCGACCGCATGGAGCTCTCGCCCGAGGCCTTCCACGCCGCCGTCCACCGCACCTTCCGCGAGCTCGCCGAGGCCGAGCCCGAGCGCATCGTGGTGGTCGACGCCGAGCGCCCCGCGGTGGTGGTCTCGCAGCGAATCTGGGCGGTCGCCGCCGAACGGCTCGCCGAGGTCGGGAGCCCGGCGCCGACCGGCCGCCCCTCCGCCTGAGCGCCCCTGTGAAGCTGGTCATCGCCGTCATCCACTCCGACGACGCCGGTCCCTGCAGCGCCGCGCTCGGCGACGCGGGATTCCTCTGCACCCGGTTCTTCGCGCTCTTCCCGGTCGAGGTGGAGGTGGGCGGCGCCACCGTCTTCGTGGTCGACGTCGAGCGCTTCGAGAAGCTCTGACCTGTGGGTGACGGAGCGCCCACAGGGGGGCCGCGGCCGTCCGGAGGCGGCTAGGGTGTGGGCGGTGACGCGCACCCCCTCGTCGGCGCCGGTTCGGACCCTGCGCGCGCTGGCGGCCGCCTGCGGGGTGGCGATGATCGCCGCCGCCGGCGCGCTGCTGCTGCAGTGGCGGCAGGTCGACGGCGCCGCCCAGCGCTACCTCGACTCTCCCTGCACCCAGCACCCCGTGGCCGGCGCCTGCGCCAACGTCACCGACGCCACCGTGCTCTCGACCGCCACCGACCACGACGCGGTCGGGGCGGTCCGGCCCTGGGTGCGGCTCGCCCCCGCCGGGGCGGACGCGGCGATCACCCTCCGGGGGGTGTGGCCCAACGACGCCTTCCTGGCCCTGCGCCCCGGGATGCACGTCGCGGTGATCTCCACCGGCGGCCGCCCCGCCACCATCCGCCTCGACCCCACCCGAGGTCATCCCGCGGGCCTGCGGCTGTGGACGGTCGACAACCCCCTGCCCGACCGCGACCTCCTTCGCGACCGTGGCCTCGCCGCCGGCGGGGTCGGCATCCTCGCGGTGGTGCTCGCCGCCCCCTCGCGCCTGACCCGCCTCCCCCGGCGCCGGCTCGCCGAGGCGCTCGCCGACCGCCGTCTTCGGATCGCCATGCTCGGCTTCACCGCGATCCAGATGCTCGACGTCGCCACCAGCATCGCCGGGCGGCACCGTCTCCTCTACGAGGGCGTCGCCCTCACCCGGGCGGTGGTGGCGCGCTGGGGCGACGCCGGCTTCCTGGTGGTGAAGCTGCCCGCGCTGCTCGCCGTGGCGTTGCTGGCGGCGCGGCTGCCCCGCCGCTGGGCGGTCGTCCCGGTGCTGGCGGCGGCGGCCCCGGTCGCCGTGGTGGTGGGCGGCAACCTGCGACTGCTCGCCGGCTGACGCGTAGGAGCGGGTCAGAGGAGGAGATCGGCCTCGGTCAGCCCGTCGTCGCCGAGCACGCCCTCGGCCACGAGCAGGTCGGCGATCTCCCAGGCCAGCTCGGTGTCACCGGGGAGCAGCTCGGCGAGAGCGGCGCCCCACGCCTCGGGCGCGGCCAGCGGAAGCGGGGCGCTCTGGGCGTAGGGGCACTCGCTCGGACGGAGGCATCGACGGAAGCCGTCGACGGCCTCCCCGGGTCCCCGGGTACCGTCGTGAGCGGAGGGGCCCAAGCCCACGCCGACCTCCTGCGAGCATGTCCGCCTGCCCGAGGGAACGGGCACCTGAACAGTCTGACAACCGGGACGGCCACGGTATTACGCTTTTCGCCTTAATCTCCTGCAATTGGAGGGAATCGGTCGTTTTGTCACAACCCCGAGGAGGGTTCGGTGCCGCCCTGGATCTCGACGACGATGCCGTCGGCGGCCACCACCTTCTCGATCCGGGTGCCGGTGAGGTGCACCCGCACGCCCGGGACGCCCGGCGCACCCGGCTCCCAGCCCTCTCCCCAGAGCCGCCGCGCCTCGCCGTAGGTGCCCGCCTGGGCGGTGCGGCGGCCGTCGGTGAAGCCGATGAAGCCCGGCTTGTTGGGAAAGCCGAAGCCGACCTCGCCGCCGCTGGTCAGGAAGGCGCGCACCTCCCGCAGCGGACGCTCGGCGGGGAGGGCGGCGTCGCCGGCGGCGAGCGCGTCGGCGAGGGTGGGCATCTCGCCGCTGCCCGCCTGGCGGCGCACCTCGATGCGCTGGGCGTGGCGCTGGGCGCGCTCGCGGCGGCGGCGCTCGGTGCCCAGCTCAGCCCCCCGCGCCCGCAGCTCGCGGAGCTGGCGCTCGTAGGGGGCCATCGCCTGCTGGGTGGCGCGCTCCGCGACGGTGAGCTCGGCGGCGGCGGCGTCGAGGGCGGCGTCGTCGAGCTCGCGCAGCGCGGCGGGGTCGATCGGCTCGGGGAGCGGTGGGAGGGGCGCCGGGATCGCCGGCGAGGGCGCGGGCGTGGTCACGGTCTCTAGGCTACGGCACCGAACCACCGGTCCAGGGGAGATGCGAGG
>JAQBPH010000433.1:0-7618 GCA_028287625.1 Chloroflexota bacterium
GCCGAGCCGCCGCCGCCCGGCAGGCGTTCGCCACCGCCCGTGCCCGCGCCGACGCCGCGGCGCTGCGCCGGCTCGCGGCCGAGGTGCAGGCGCTGACCGCTCTGGCCCGCCGGCACGAGGCGGCGGCGCGCCGCTCGAACGTGGCCGCGCTGCTGAGCAGCAGCGCCGCCGAGCTGGAGCGCGTCGCCGGCCCGGTCGCCGAGGCCGAGGCGGCGGTCTCCGCCCTCGCCGCCGAGCGCGCCGACGTCGCCGTCGTCGCCGCACGCGCCGCCGACGAGCACGCCGCCGCCCGCGCCGAGCTGGCCGCCTGCGAGGCGCGCATCGACCAGCTCGCCGAGGCGGTGCGCGAGGACGACTGCGACGAGGGTCCCGAACCGGAGGCCGACGCCGCCGAACGGGCCGAGCGCGAGATCACGCGGCTGGAGCGGCGGGTCGCCGCCCTGGGTCCGGTCAACGCCCTCGCCCCCGAGCAGCACGCCGCCCTGCTCACCCGCCTGGGGCGGCTGCGTGCCGACCACCACGACCTCGCCTCCGCCTGCCGCGACCTCCGAGCGCTCGCCGCGGTGCTCTCCGACGAGATCGAGCGGCGCTTCGAGGCGGTGTTCGGCGCGGTCGCATACCACTTCCACCTGCTCTTCGCCGAGCTGTTCCCCGGCGGCCGGGCGACGCTGCGCTTCCAGACGCCGCCGGCGGTCGAGGATTCCACCGAGGACGGCAGCCCGGAGCGCCCCGCCGAGCCCGAGGGCATCGAGATCCTCGCCCAGCCTCCGGGCAAGCGGCTCCAGGCGCTGCGGCTGCTCAGCGGCGGCGAGCGCGCCCTCACCGCGCTGGCGCTCATCCTCGCGGTCCAGCAGGTGAATCCGAGCCCCTTCTGCGTCTTCGACGAGGTCGACGCCCCCCTCGACGACCCCAACGTGGTCCGCTTCACCCGGCTGCTTCGCCGCCTCGCCGCCTCCCAGCAGTTCCTGGTGGTCACCCACAACCAGGCGACCATGGCCGCGGCCGACGTCCTCTACGGGGTGACCTCCAACGCCGACGGCACCAGCCGGCTGCTCAGCGTGCGCCTGGAGGGGGGCCGCACCGTGCCCCAGCCCGACCCCCGCCCCGCCGAGGCGGTCGCCGCCGCCGTGGGCTGACCGTGGGCGACAAGGACCAGCAGCCGGGGGAGAAGAAGCTCGCCTGGTGGCGGCGCATGTCGCGTCGCATGGACAAGGCCTCGGAGCAGTTCGCCGAGCAGGTGCAGGACATCGTCCTGCTCCGCCGCGACCTCGACGACAGCTTCTACGACGACCTGCTCGAGGTGCTGCTCGCCGCCGACGTGGGCATGGCCACCGCCGAGCCGGTGGTCGAGATCCTGCGCCGCCGGGTGCTGGTCGAGCGCATCCCGGACGCCGAGGCGGCGCTGATGGCGCTGAAGGAGGAGATGATCGCCATCCTCGAGGCGCGGGACCGCACCCTGCGGCTCGACGGCCGCCCCAGCGTCGTGCTCATCGTCGGCGTCAACGGCAACGGCAAGACCACCACCATCGGCAAGCTTGCCCACCGGCTGCGCAGCGACGGGGGCTCGGCGCTGGTCGCCGCCGCCGACACCTATCGCGCCGCCGCGATCGAGCAGCTGAGGGTCTGGGCGGATCGCGCCCAGGCCCCGATGGTCGCCCATCAGCACGGCGCCGACCCCGGCGCCGTGGTCTACGACGCCATCCAGGCGGGGATCGCCCGCGGGGTGCAGGCGGTGCTGGTCGACACCGCCGGCCGCCTCCACACCAAGGCCCCGCTGATGGAGGAGCTGAAGAAGATCCAGCGGGTGGTGCAGCGGCTGGTCCCTGACGGGCCCCACGAGACCCTGCTCGTGCTGGAGGCGCCGACGGGGATGAACGCGCTCACCCAGGCTCGCGCCTTCCACGACGCGCTGGGGGTGACCGGGCTGGTGCTCACCAAGCTCGACGGCACCTCACGCGGCGGCACCCTGCTCGCCATCGAGGCGGAGCTGGGGATCCCCGTGAAGCTGGTCGGGATGGGGGAGGGGATCGACGACCTGAACGTCTTCGACCCCCGGTCCTACCTCGACGCCCTGTTCGCGGGAGTGCTGCAGGTCCACAGCTGACGCGGGGCAGTCGCAGACCCGCCGGGGCGACGCTCCTCGCGTGCATCGGCGGGACGGCCGCCGCCGGCGGACCACCTGCTAGCATGTCCAGGCTTTGCCCTTGACACCCCTCGACCCCCTGGCGGCGGTCGCCGCCCAGGTGGGCCACCTCCAACGCCTCCTCGACGTGTACGGACCGCTGCTCACCGACCACCAGCGCGAGGCCTGCCGCCTCCGCCTCGACGAGGACTGGTCGTACAGCGAGCTCGCCGAGACCTTCGGCTGCACCCGCAGCGGGGCCTACGACCTGGTCCGCCGCGCCCTCGCCCAGCTCGAGCACTACGAGGAGCGGCTCGGCCACGCCGCCGAGCTGGCCCGGCGCGACGCCGTCGAGGTGGAGCTGCGCGCCGCACTGCGCGCTCAGGGCACCACCGCCACCGCCCCGGGGGCCGCCTAGATGTTCGACTCCCTGTCCGACCGGCTCGGCGAGGTCTTCAAGCACTTCACCGGCAAGGGCCGGCTCACCAAGGCGGAGGTGGAGGCCGGTCTCCGCGAGGTGCGCATGGCCCTGCTCGAGGCCGACGTCAACTTCAAGGTGGCGCGGGCCTTCGTCGACCGCATCCGCGAGCGGGCGGTGGGCGAGGATGTGCTCGAGTCGCTGACCCCCGGGCAGCAGATCGTCAAGATCGTCAACGACGAGCTGGTGGCGCTGCTCGGCAGCGAGCAGAAGCGCCTCACCTACCAGCCGCAGCCGCCGACGGTGGTGATGCTGCTCGGCCTCCAGGGCTCGGGCAAGACCACCACCGCCGTCAAGCTGGCGCTGGCGGTACGCCGCGAGGGTCACCGGCCGCTGCTGGTGGCCGCCGACACCTACCGCCCCGCGGCCGCCCAGCAGCTGGAGCGGCTGGGCAAGGACAACGGCGTCCCGGTGGCGATGCCCGACGGAAAGGCGGAGCCGCCGGTGCTCTGCCAGCGCGGCGTCGAGGAGGCACGGCGGCTCAACTGCGACGTCGTCATCCTCGACACCGCGGGACGGCTGCAGATCGACCAGCGGATGCTCGAGGAGCTCAAGGAGGTCCGCCGGCGGGTGCAGGTGCACGACGCCCTGCTGGTGGTCGACTCCATGACCGGCCAGGAGGCGGTCAACGTCGGCAGGGCCTTCGCCGAGCAGGTGGGCGTCGACGGCGTGATCATGACCAAGCTCGACGGCGACGCCCGCGGGGGTGCAGCGCTGTCGATGCGGGAGACCATCGGCGTCCCCATCATGTACTGCGGCGTCGGCGAGAAGCCCGCCGATCTCGAGCCCTTCCATCCCGAGCGCATGGCCTCGCGCATTCTCGGCATGGGCGACGTGCTCACGCTCATCGAGCGGGCCCAGCAGCACGTCGACGAGAAGCAGGCGGCGGCCATGGAGGAGCGCCTCTTCGCCGGGCGGCTCACCATGGACGACTTCCTCGAGCAGATGCGGCAGATGCGCCGGATGGGCTCGATGGAGAGCATCCTCGGCATGCTCCCCGGGGGCCGCAAGCTGGTCCAGCAGGCGGCGGGCGCGATGCCCACCGAGCGCGACCTCTCCCACATGGAGGCGATCGTCCTCTCCATGACCGCCGAGGAGCGGCGCCGCCCGGAGATCGTCAAGGGCTCGCGGCGCAAGCGCATCGCCCAGGGCAGCGGCACCGGGATCGCCGAGGTCAACCGGCTGCTCAAGGGGTTCGAGCAGATGCAGTCCGTCTTCAAGCAGCTCGGCGGCGGCAAGGGCACCAAGGGCACGCGCGGCAAGATGCGCATGCTCAAGAACCTGAAGGGGATCGACACCAGTCAGCTGGGTCTCTGACCCACCCCCCTCCAACCCCACCCACTGCACCCCCCACCCACCACCCCCACCCACTGCACCCCCCACCCACCACCCTTCGAAAGGAGATGTTTTGGTCAAGATTCGCCTGAAGCGGATGGGCGCGAAGAAGCGGCCCTTCTACCGGCTGGTCGTCGCCGACTCGCGCAGTCCCCGCGACGGACGCTTCATCGAGGAGGTGGGCACCTACGATCCCATCGCCAACCCGGCGAAGGTGTCGATCGACGCCGACCGGGTGCGTGACTGGATGCGCAAGGGCGCCCAGCCCAGCGACATCGCCCGCAAGCTGCTCGAGCAGCAGGGCGTGCTGCAGCGGGCGCCGCGTCCCGGGGCGGCAGGCGCGACCGCGGTCGCCGAGCCCCAGGCGCCGGCGAGCGCGGCCGCGGCCGGAACGGTCGAGGCCACCGGGCCCGCGTCTGCGGAGGACGAGGCGTGACCGACTACGGAGACCTCGCCCGCTTCATCGCCACCAACATCGTCGTCGACAAGGAGGCGGTCGGCGTCAAGGTGCGTCCCGGCGGCCGGCAGACGGTGGTCGAGATCAAGGTCGGCGCCGACGACATGGGCAAGCTCATCGGCAAGGGCGGCCGCAACATCGACGCCATCCGCGCGGTGGTGCGGGCCGCCGGGCTGCGCCACCGTCAGCGTGTCCAGGTCGACGTCGCGTAGTCGATGATCGCCATGACCGGGCCGGCCGAGGCCACGCCACCGCTGATCCGCGCCGCCCACGTGCGCCGTCCCCACGGCGTGCGCGGCGAGCTGCGTGTGCAGCCGCTGGGGGGTGACGCCGCGCGCTTCGGGACCGGGCTGCGGCTGCGCGTCGAGAACGGCGGCCACGCCCTGGTGGTGAGCGCGGCGCGGCCGACCGGCGACGGTGACCTGCTGCTCACCCTGGAGGGCGTCACCAGCCGCGAGGCCGCCGACGCCCTGCGCGACGCCTACCTCTGCGTCGAGGCGGGCGACGCGCGCCCCCTGGGCGCCGACGAGTGGTTCGTCCACCAGCTGGTGGGGCTCCGCGCCGTGACCCCCGAGGGGGCCCCGGTCGGCGTGGTCGAGGACGTGGAGGAGTACACCGCCCACGAGGTGCTGGTGATCCGCGACGGTGCCGAGGTGCGCCGGCTGCCGATGGTGCGGGCCTTCGTCGAGCGGGTGGACCTCGCCGGCAGCGTCGTCGTGGTCCGCCCCTGGGAGGAGGCCTGAGGTGCGCGTCGACGTGCTCACCATCTTCCCCGGCATCTTCCCCGGTCCGCTCGGCGTCGGCGTGGTCGGCCGGGCGCTCCAGAGCGGGACGCTGGAGCTGCGCGCCCACGACCTGCGCGACCACACCGACGACCGCCACCGCCAGGTCGACGACATCCCCTTCGGCGGCGGTGCGGGGATGGTGCTGAAGCCCGAGCCGCTGGTGCGCGCGGTGCGCGCCTTCCGCGCCGCCGACCCGGCGGTGCGCGCCATCCTGCTCTCCCCGCAGGGGCCCCGGCTCACCCAGGAGGTGGTCCGCGAGCTCGCCGCCGAGGACCACCTCCTGCTGGTCTGCGGTCGCTACCAGGGCGTCGACGAGCGCGCCCGCGAGGAGATCGGCGAGGAGCTCTCGATCGGCGACTTCGTCCTCAGCGGGGGCGAGGTCGCGGCCATGGTGGTGGTGGAGGCGGTGGCGCGGATGCTGCCCGGGACCCTGGGCTCGCCGGAGTCGCTCCAGGGCGAGACCTTCTCCGGCGGCACCTCCGACGTCGAGCCGCCCCTCTACACTCGGCCCGCGGTCTTCGAGGGCCGCGAGGTGCCCGAGGTGCTCCGCAGCGGCCACCACGCCGCCATCGAGCAGTGGCGCCACGAGCAGGCGAAGCAGCGACGCCTCCGCCCTCGCCCCGAACCCGACCCCCGTGCCCCGGTCCCGGCAGAGCCCGGACCGCTCACATCCCCTGCTGGAGGACCGCGATGAATGTGATCGACCTGCTCGAGAGAGAGCAGGAGAAGCCCGAGGTGCCGCAGCTTCGCAGCGGCGACACCGTCCGCGTCCACGTGAAGGTGGTCGAGGGGACGCGTGAGCGCATCCAGGTCTTCGAGGGGGTGGTGATCGCCGTCAACGGGACCGTGGGGGCGCGCACCAGCTTCACCGTGCGACGCATCTCGCACGGGGTCGGCGTGGAGCGGCGCTTCCTGCTCCACTCCCCGAGGCTCGACCGCATCGAGGTGCTCCGTCACGGCGACGTGCGCCGGGCCAAGCTCTACTACCTGCGGGAGAAGGTCGGCAAGCGGGCCCGCATCCGCGAGCGCCGGGAGCCCATCGGGGGCAACAGCTCGAGCCGCGCCGCGGCCGCCGCGGCGGCGCTCGCCAGCGCCGCCGCGCCGCCCGAGGCCACCCCGGAGCCCGCGCTCGAGCAGGTCGGCGCCGGCGCGCAGGAGGATGCTGACGAGTAGGCGAGAGCGCCCCGCCCCCGACGCGCTTCCCCCCGGCCGCCCGCTCAAGGACCGGGTCGGACAGGCGGGCGAGTCGGCCGCCCTCGCCTGGGTCCGCGACCAGGGCTGGACGGTCCTCGCCCGCGACTGGCGCGCCCGCACCGGCCAGATCGACATCGTGGCCGAGGACGGCGAGACCCTGGTCCTCGTCGAGGTCAAGGCCCGCCGCGGGACCGGCTTCGGCCTGCCCGAGGAGGCGGTCGACGCCCGCAAGCAGCAGAAGCTCCGCACCCTGATGGAGACCTACCGCCTGGCCACGAAGCGGCAGCGCCAGCAGTGCCGCATCGACGTGCTCGGGCTCATCCTCGACGACCGGCTCCAGGTCACCCGGTGCGAGCACATCCCCAACGCCGTCGGGGACAGCTGACGGCTACCCGATGGTGAACGGCGCCGAGGTCGAGACGGGGTAGCCGGTGAACGCCGCCCTGGCGTGGTAGGCGCCGTTCGGCGCCTGCTGGTTGGCGTACTGCCCCTGATTCGCGATCTGGTGGGTCCACGGCACCGGGTACGTGAGGGTCCCGACGTGAGGGTCCAGCGGCTCGCAGCCGGTTGCGGGGCAGCCGAGGTGCACCGCGTAGACCGCCTCTCCCGAGGGATCGTGCTCGATGGCGAAGTTGCCCGGCGCCGTGAACAGGCAGCCCCTGGCGCTCAGGTTGTGCACGACCACCTTCACGTTCACCGTCTCGCCGCTGCCGTAGCGGGGGCCGGTGGGTGTGGTGGTCGTGGTGGTGATGCTCACGTCGCCGGCGGTGCAGGTGCCGGGGGGTGAGGTCGGGGCGGGGCTCCGGGTGGCCAGGGCGGCGCTGGTGCCGGGTGGCGCGGGTGCCGTCCTCCGGGCGGTCGGCGTCGCCGGCACCGGGCTGCCGAAGGAGACGGTCGCGGTCGTGCTCAGCCCGGTGGTCGAGCCGACCGTCGCAGCCGTCGAGGGGGTGCCGTGCGCCGTGGACGGCCCAGCCCCGCAGGCGGCGCCCACGAGGACGAGGGCCGTGACCACCGCGTGGGGGGCGCCGCGCATCGCGCCACTCTACGGTTTCGACGGTGGGCAGGGTGAGGGCCCCTTCCCGGCGGCCGCAGGGCGGCCCGCGTGCGCCATGATGGGCGGATCACAGGCCGCCTTCGAGGGACGCTCATGTGCCGCAGCATCAAGACGCTGCGCGGGCTCGAGCCCCCAGCCAGCGCGGACGACGTGCACGCCGCCGCGCTCCAGTTCGTCCGCAAGGTGAGCGGCT
>JAQBPH010000440.1:0-3954 GCA_028287625.1 Chloroflexota bacterium
GTTGCGCCAGCCCGGCGGCAGGGTGCCCAGCACCCGGCGGCGGGCGGTGCGCCGGGCCCGGCCGGCGAGCGCCGCCGCGGCCGCCGCCAGCCGCTCCGCCGCCTGGTCGACGAGCGGGGCCCCCAGGTCGGCCGCCGGGTGGCGCTCGAGGAAGTGGGTGTCGGTGGCCCCGGCGAGGAACTCGGGGTGGCGGAGGACGCGCACCAGCAGGTCGCGGTTGGTGGTCACCCCGTGCAGCCGGGCCCCGGCCAGCGCCGACGCCAGCAGCCGCGCCGCCTCGGCGCGGGAGGGCGCGTGGGCCACGACCTTGGCGAGCATCGGGTCGTAGTGGGTGGAGACCACCGAGCCGTCCTCGACGCCGCTGTCGACGCGCACCCCGGCAGGCGTCCGGACCCGGAAGCGATGCAGGGTGCCGGTGCAGGGCGCGAAGTCGCGCTCGGCGTCCTCGGCGTAGAGGCGCACCTCGATGGCATGGCCGCGGCGCCGCGGCGCCAGCGCCTCGGCCGGCAGCGGCTCACCCTGGGCGACGAGCAGCTGGAGCCGGACCAGGTCGAGCCCGGTGATGCACTCGGTCACCGGGTGCTCGACCTGGAGGCGGGTGTTCACCTCGAGGAACCAGTGCTCGCCCCCGGGGCCGAGCAGGAACTCGACGGTGCCCGCGCCCACGTAGCCGATGGCGCGCCCCGCGGTGACCGCGGCGGCGCCGATCCGCTCGCGCAGCGCCTCGTCGACGGCGACGCTCGGCGACTCCTCGACGATCTTCTGGTGCCGCCGCTGGATCGAGCACTCCCGCTCGAAGAGGTGGACGGTGGTGCCGTGGGCGTCGGCGAGCAGCTGGATCTCGACGTGCCGGGGCGCCTCGACGTAGCGCTCGAGGAAGACGGTGCCGTCGCCGAAGGCGGCCGCCGCCTCGCGCCGCGCCGAGCCCACCGCCGCCTCGAGCGCGGCGAGGTCGCGCACCCGCCGCATCCCCCGTCCCCCGCCCCCGGCGCTGGCCTTGACCAGCAGGGGCAGGCCGACCTCCGCGGCGAGCCGGGCCAGCTCCACCGGGTCGGTGGCGTCCCCTGCGGCCACCCCGGGCAGCACCGGCACCCCCGCCGCGGCCATGAGCCGGCGAGCCTCCAGCTTCGAGCCCATCGCCGCGATCACGTCCGCGGGCGGCCCGACGAAGGTGAGCCCGGTGGCGGTGCAGTCGCGGGCGAAGCCGGCGTTCTCGGAGAGGAAGCCGTACCCCGGGTGCACCGCGTCCGCACCGGTGCGCAGCGCCGCCTCGACGATGGCGTCGCCGCGCAGGTAGGTCTCCGCGGCCGAAGCGCCGGGCAGCCGCACCGCCTCGTCCGCCTCGCGCACGAAGGGGGCGCCGGAGTCGGGATCGGAGAACACCGCCACGGTGGCGATGCCCATCTCCCGGCAGGTGCGCATCACCCGCCGCGCGATCTCGCCGCGGTTGGCGACGAGCAGCCGCTCGATGCCGCTCACATGCGGAAGACGCCGTAGGTGCGGGCGCCGCGGACCTCGGCGGAGTGGCATGCGGAGAGCGCGATCCCCAGCACCGTGCGGGTGTCGCGAGGGTCGATGATGCCGTCGTCCCACAGCCGCGCGGTGGCGAAGAGCGCGAGCGACTCGCGCTCGATCTGGCCCTCCACCGCCTGGCGCATCAGCGCGTCCGCGGCCTCGTCGTACAGCTGGCCGCGCGCCTCGGCGGCGGCGCGGGCGACGATGCTCAGCACCCCGGCGAGCTGCTGCGGGCCCATCACCGCGATCCGGTGGTTGGGCCAGGTGAACAGGAACCGCGGCTCGTAGGCGCGGCCGCACATGCCGTAGTTGCCGGCCCCGAACGAGCCGCCGATCATCACCGTGATCGCCGGCACCGTGCTGTTGGCGACGGCGTTGATCATCTTCGAGCCGTCCTTGATGATCCCGCCCTGCTCGTAGGCCTTCCCCACCATGTACCCGGAGGTGTTCTGCAGGAAGAGCAGCGGGGTGTCGATGCGGTTGCCCAGCTGGATGAACTGCGCCGCCTTCTCCGACTCCTCGGAGAAGAGCACCCCGTTGTTGGCCAGGATGGCGACCGGGAATCCGTGCACCGAGGCCCAGCCGGTGACCAGCGAGCTGCCGTAGAGCGGCTTGAACTCGTCGAACCGCGAGCCGTCCACGAGCCGCGCGATCACCTCGCGGGCGTCGAAGGGGATGCGGTGGTCGGCGGAGGGGATGCCGAGCAGGTCCTCCGGGTCGTACAGGGGCGGGTCGGCGGGCTCGGTGGCGCCGGGACCGAGCTTGCGCCAGCGGAGGTGGGCGAGGATCTCCCGTCCCAGCCGCAGGCAGTCATGCTCGTCGACTGCCAGGTGGTCGCTGAGTCCACTCGTTCGTGAGTGCATCTCGGCGCCGCCCAGCTCCTCGTCGTCGGCGTCCTCGCCGGTGGCCACCTTGACCAGCGGTGGGCCGCCGAGGAAGACCTTGGCCCGCCGCCGCACCATCACCGCGTAGTCGCAGGTGCCGGGCACGTAGGCGCCCCCCGCGGTGGAGTTGCCGAAGACCAGCGCCACGGTGGGGATGCCGGCCGCGCTCAGCCGGGTGAGGTCGCGGAAGATGCGGCCGCCGGGGACGAAGATCTCCGACTGCCGGGGCAGGTCGGCGCCGCCGGACTCGACGATGTTCACCACCGGCAGCCGGTTCTGGGCGGCGATGTCGAGGGCGCGCAGCGACTTCTGCAGGGTGTACGGGTTGGCGGCCCCGCCGCGGACGGTGGGGTCGTGCGCGATGACCACGCACTCGGCGTCGCTGACCACGCCGACCCCGGTGACCACGGCGGCGCCGACCTCGTACTCGGTGCCGTTGGCGGCGAGCGGCGAGAGCTCGAGGAAGGGGGCGTCCGGGTCGCAGAGCAGCTCGATGCGCTCCCGGGCGAGCAGCCGGCCCCGGGCGTGGTGGCGCTCGACGTAGCGGGCGCCGCCGCCGAGGCGGGCCCGGGCGAGCAGCGCCTCGATCTCGGCGAGGCGGCCGAGCATGGCCTCGCGATTGGCGACGGCATGGACTGCGCCGGGGTCGAAGTGGCTGCGCAGCACCGCTGCGCCGCGGGCGGCGGGGAGTGAGCCGCGGTTCACGCCGGACAGGCTAGCGGGCGGGGGCCTGCCCACGTGGTCCGCGCGCGGCGGCGAGCAGCGAGGCGATCGCCATCCGCTCGAGCAGCGGCCCCAGCTCCTCGCGGTCGAGCACGGTGTCGTAGTGGGCCACCGAGTTGAGCATCCCCAGCACGCTGCGCACCGCCGCCCGGGCCGCCTCGTCGTTGAGCTCGGGACGCAGCCGGACGAGGGTCTCGACCCAGTGCTCGAGGTAGGCGCGCTGGCGGCGGCGGAGCCGGCGGCGGTCGGCACCGGGGAGGCTGTCGTCCTCCCGCGCGTAGACCGCCATCAGGGCGCGCTCGGTGAGGACGAAGTCGACATGGAAGGCCACCAGCCGCTCCAGCCGTCCCCGTGGCGAGCGGCCGCGCGCCACCTGGGCCTCGCCGCCCTCGAGCAGCCGCTGGGTGATGCGGTCGAAGACGGCGGTGAGGATGGCCACCTTGCTCGGGAAGTGGCGGTAGACCGCCGGGCCGGTGATGCCCGCGGCCCGACCGATGTCGTCGACCCCCACCCCGTGGTACCCCCTCTCCCGGAACAGCTCGGTCGCGGCGGCGAGGATGAGCTCGGGGCGGACGCCCAGACCCTCGCGCCAACGGCCCGCCGGCTCGGGCTCGGGCTCGGCGCTCCGCGCCCGTCGCGGTGCGGCCGTCTGATTGATCACGCGGCTCTCTGTGGCATCACGACCTTCAAGGGTAGGGGATCCCTATGGCCGGAGTCCGTACCGGTATGGTGTGCCCGTCCCAGACAGGGAGGAGGAACCCCATGACCGTCGACGAGGCCCGGGACTTCGTTCGCAGCAACCACCGCGCCGTGCTCGCCACCGAGCGGGCCG
>JAQBPH010000591.1:0-4977 GCA_028287625.1 Chloroflexota bacterium
GGCGTCTTCCCCGAGAACCGCCGGGCGCTGGCCCTCTACCGCTCGATGGGCTTCGAGGAGGAGGGGAGGCTGCGCGATCACCTCCGCACCGGCGGCCAGGAGCGCGATCTCGTGCTCATGGGGCTCCTCCTCGCCCCTCGCTGAGCGCGGTGGCCTGGTGGCGCGGGGCGGAGGCCCTGCTATCCTCGGCCGAGATGAGCGACGTCCGTCCGATCGGCGTCTTCGATTCCGGCGTCGGTGGGCTCACCGTGCTCCGCGAGCTCCGCAGCCAGTGCCCCGGCGAACGGCTGCTGTACCTCGCCGACCTCGCCCACTTCCCCTACGGGCCACGCTATCAGCACGAGGTGCGCGAGTTCGCCCTCCGAATCATCGAGCACCTGGTGGGCGAGGACGTCAAGCTGGTGGTGATCGCCTGCAACACCGCCACCGCGGCGGCGCTGCACGCCGCCCGCGAGCGTTTCGACGTCCCCATCGTCGGGGTGATCGCACCGGGGGCGCAGGCGGCGGTCGAGGCCACCCGCAACGGGCGCATCGCCGTCATCAGCACCGAGGGCACCTTCGCCAGCCAGCAGTACCTCCACGCCATCAAGGAGGCCAACCCCGGCGTGGGCGTGCTGCCCCGGGCGGCTCCGCACCTGGTGGACATCGTCGAGGCCGGACAGGCCGACTCCCCGGCGGCGGAGATGGCGCTCGCCGAGGTGCTGGAGGAGGTCACCGGCTGGGGGGCCGACACCCTGGTGCTGGGCTGCACCCACTACCCGCTGCTGCGCCCGGCGCTGGCCCGGGTGGCTCCGGGGCTGGCGGTGGTCGACAGCGCCGAGACCACCGCGGCCCGGGTGCGGCGCATCCTCGCCGTCAACCGCCTCGAGGCCCGTGCCGCCGGCGCACCGCCCCCGCGGCTGCTGGTCACCGGGCATCCCGAGCGCTTCATCGACGCCGCCGCGCTGCTCTTCGGGGAGGCGCCCCCCGTCCCCGAGGTGCTCGACCTCTGGGGCACCGGGCTCCCCGGCGCCGCCGGAGCCCGTCTGCGCGGGATGGTGGCGTCGTGAGCGTCTCCTCGGAGACCTTCCTCGAGCCGATCGCGGCCGAGCTGCGCGAGCTGGAGCGCCGGCTCCACGAGACCGTGGCCGCCGACCTGGGCTTCATGGCGAAGGCGATGGAGCACATCGTCAGCGCCGGGGGCAAGCGCATCCGCCCGGCGCTGCTCATCCTCAGCGCCAAGCTCGGCCAGGCCGACATCGACCACGTCTACAACGCCGCCATGGGGATCGAGTTCATCCACACGGCGACGCTCATCCACGACGACCTCATCGACGACGCCGAGACCCGCCGCGGTCTGGCCACGATCCATGCCGTGCTCGGCGCGAACCCGGCGATCATCGTCGGCGACTACTACTTCGGGAAGGGCGCCAACCTGCTCTCGGCGATCGGCATCCCGCTGATCACGGAGGTGGTGAGCGCCACGGTGATGAAGATCTGCATGGGAGAGCTGCAGCAGCTCACCAGCAAGCGCCACTACGAGCAGCCGGTCGAGGCCTACTACACGAAGATCGAGCGCAAGACCGCCACCATGCTCAGCGCCGCCTGCCACTGCGGGGCGATCGTCGCGGGGATGGACGAGGACGCGCAGCGTGCCCTGGAGCGCTACGGTCGCGACCTGGGCATCGCCTTCCAGATCGCCGACGACGTGCTCGACTACACCGCCACCGAGGAGCAGCTGGGCAAGCCCACCGGGGCCGACCTCCGCCAGGGCACCGTCACCCTGCCGCTGATGTACGCGCTCAAGGACCCGGCGGTGGGCCCGGCGCTGCGCCCGGTGCTCGCCCGCGAGCCGCTCAGCGACGCCGATGCCGACGAGGTGGTCGCGCTGGTGCGGGGCTCGACCGGGGTGGCCGAGGCCGAGCGCCAGGCCCACGAGTTCGCCGACCGGGCGCGGGCCGAGCTCGCCATCTTCCCCGACAGCGAGGCGCGCGGCGCGCTCGAGTCGATCTGCGACTACGTGGTCGAGCGCCGCACCTGAGCAGTCTGGGCTCAGAGTGCCCCCCAGCGCTCCAGCAGGCGGGCGAAGATCAGGCCCCAGAGGGTGAGCATCACCGCCGCCGCCACCAGCCCCATCGCCTCGACCGCGGTGGGCAGGACGCTGCTCTGGGCCACCGCGTCGCCCGAGGCGGCGGCCACCCCGTAGACCGCGGCACGTGCGCCGTCGACCAGGGCGACGACCGCCAGGACGATGATCGCAGTCCGCACCGCGGCGTACTCGCGGCGCAGCGCCGAGCGGATGTCGGCGGCGGTCCAGTGGCCCCCCGGGGGACGGCCGGCGGGCGGCTCGGGGCGCCCCCGCCAGAGGCGCAGAAGGGCGAGGCCGAAGAACACCGCGGCGAGCCACCCCGGCCAGGCGGTGCGGGGTGAGGACCCGTCGCCCAGCAGGGTCTCCACCACGTTGAGGTCGGCCCCCGAGCTGAGCTCGGCGGCGAAGTGCCGCTGCCCCGCGAGGGCGGCCACCCCGATGCCCACGGCCCCGGACGCGACCAGCCAGAGAAGCACCATCCGCTGCACCGGATGGAGACGGCCGAGACCGTACAGTCGGGCCAGCACCGGCCTCAGCTCACCGCGCGACGGGCGCGCGCGGGGAGGGCGTGGACCATGCGCCCAGCCTAACCAACCGGCATATCGGTGCGGACCCGTACCATGCTCCGCGGTGAGCCGACCTTGCACCGCGATCCCGCCCGCCCCCCCGTGATGACGCCCAACGGCGACCGTCCGCGCCTGCGCGTGGTCAGCTACAACATCCTGCTCGGTGGCGCCGGGCGCGGGGACCGCATCGCCGGCGTGCTGGAGCGCTCCGGCGCCGACGTCATCGCCCTGCAGGAGTGCGCCGACCTCGAGTTGGTCCGGGACATCGCCGAGCGGCTCTCGATGGAGATGGCGGTGGGGGAGTCGAGCGATGGCACCGACCTCAACCTCGCCATCCTCAGCCGCCTCCCGGTGCGCCGCTGGAGGAACCACCGCCACCCCAACGTGATGCTGCGCGGACACCTGGAGTGCGAGGTGGGCACCGGGGTGCGGGGCTTCTCCCGGGTGCGGATCCACTGCCTCCACCTCGCCGCCCGCTTCGGCGAGCGCGCCAACGGCGAGACCCGGCGGATGGGGGAGATCCAGTCGGTGCTCCACGACATCGGCCGGGAGCGCGAGCTTCCCCACCTCATCACCGGTGACCTCAACTCGATCGCACCGGGCGACACCGTGGCCGCCAGCGCCTTCCTGGCACGGATGGCGGAGCTGCGCCGCGCCGGCGTGGTGGTGCGCGGCCTCGACGGGCTGCTGGGCCCCGTCGAGCGCGGCAGCGCCGGCAGCGCCGAGGTGGCGGGCCGCTTCGAGAAGGTGGGCATCGACCCCGACCTCGACGTCGGGCTGCCCCGGCTGCCCTGGATCCTCACCCCCTTCACCGAGGTGCTGCCGAAGCTGCCGTACACCGACCGCTTCCTCAACACCCACATCCAGCGCTGGACCGTCGAGCACCTGCTCAAGGCGGGCTACACCGACTGCTTCCGCGAGCTCCATCCCGCCGGCGACCCCGGGTACACCTGCGCGACCTGGATGCCGGCGGCGCGGATCGACTACGCCTTCGCCGACCCGCTGCTGGCGCCGCGACTCCTCGACTGCGCGGTGATCGGCTCGGCGCCCGGCGACGACCCCGACACCGCCACCGCCTCGGACCACCTCCCGCTGCGCACCGACTTCCGCCTCGACTGACCTCAACGTGAGAGGCCGGGGCCGGGCTCCGTATACTCGGCGGCTCATGCCTGCCGTCCCCCCCTGCGCCCACGCCATCGTGGGCGGCTCGGGCACCGCCGCCATCGACTTCCCGGAGGCGCTCGGCGACCCCCGGATCCGGGTGATCGGCGACCCCCTGGTGGTCGCCACCCCCTTCGGCGAGAGCCCTCCGGTGAAGCGGGTGGCGCTGACCCGCACGGACGGCACCGTGCGCGAGACGCTGGTGGCCCGCATGCACGGCTGGCGGCACGGGGTCGACCGCCACACCGGCACCCTGGCGCTGTTCTGGCTCCTCCGCGAGGCCGGGGTGCGCCGGATCATCGCCGAGTCCGGGGCGGGGAGCATCCTCCAGAATTTCCGCCCCCGCGACCTCATCCTCCCCCACGACGTGATCGACCTCACCCCCCAGGTGAGCGGGCTGCTCGACCCCTCCCACCTGGTGCTGATGCGGGCGCCCTTCTGCCCCGAGCTGCGCTCGGCGATGTGGGAGCAGGCGACCCGCTGGGCGGCCGACAAGGCCACCCGCGCCTTCGACCGCGCCGTCTACGCGACCACCCAGGGGATGCGCTTCGAGACCGCCGCCGAGATCGCCGCCTACGCGCGCATGGGCGCGGACGTGATCGGCCAGGCGATCTCGCCCGAGGTGTACCTGGCGCGCGAGATCGGCTCCTGCTACGCGGCCATCACCATCGTCCTCAACTACGCCGAGGGGGTGCGGCCGAAGTGGGACTACGAGCTGCTCCAGGAGATCCTCCAGGACGATGCCCGCACCATGGGCCATCTGCTCGTCGAGGCGCTCGCCAGCACCCCCGAGGTGCCCGGCTGCGCCTGCCTCACCTACCGCAAGAGGGTCGGGTCGGCGGACGCCACGGGGGCGATGACCGACAGCGCCTGAGGGCCGGCTACCCGGCGCTGCGGCGGGCGGCCGCGCCCAGGGCGAGGCCGGCGAGCAGCGCCACCCCGGCGAGCCCGGCGACCGGCAGGCCGGCGGCGATCGCCACCGACCATCCCGGCCCGCTCCCCGGGCGGTAGCCGCCGCTCACCGTGAAGAGCGTCGCGCCGAGCACCAGCAGGGTGCCCGCCAGCGCCTCGACGGCGTCACGCACCTCTGCGCGGCCCGACGGCGGACACCAGAGGCGGTGGGCGAGGGCGACGAGCGCCGCGCACGCCCCGGCGCAGGCGAGCATCCCGGCGCCGTGGAGG
>JAQBPH010000464.1:0-4614 GCA_028287625.1 Chloroflexota bacterium
CCCGCCGCCTACGTGGTGGCCCTCGACCCCGGGCACGGCGGCACCCCGGACAACAGCCATCCCGACCAGCTCTTCGACCCCGGCTCGGTCGCCCAGAACGGCCTGCTCGAGAAGGACTACGCGCTCGACACCGCCCGCCGCACCCGCGGCCTCCTGGAGAGGGACGGGGTGCGGGTGGTGATGACCCGCGACCGCGACCAGTACCTGGACATCGGCCCGCGGATGGAGACCGCGATCGCCGCCCACGCCCAGCTCTTCGTCAGCATCCACGGCAACTCCTGGACCGACCCGGGCGCGGCCGGCTCGGTGGTGCTCTTTCCCAACGAGGACAGCCACCCCTTCGCCGACCGGATGGCCGCCGCGCTGGAGACGCGGCTCAAGCCCTACGCCGTCCCCGACGACGGGGTGATCCTCCGCGACAACCTCTGGGTGCACGCGGTGATGCCCGCGGTGACCATCGAGCCGATGTACCTGAGCAACCCGCGCGAGGCCGACCTGCTGCAGCGCTCCCAGGTGCGCGACAGCATCGCCGCCGCGGTGCGCGACGCCATCGAGGCCCAGGACCCCGCGGTGCTGACCCGCAAGCACGAGCTCCAGGCCTGGGACGCCGCCCATCCGCCCGGGGCGGAGAAGGCCGCGGGCCACGGCGGCTCGCCGCTGGCGGCCACCCTGGGCATCCCCCACGGCCGGCTGCTGGTGCTCGCCGCGGTGCTCGGGCTGCTCTGGCTGCAGCGCCGCCGGCTCCGCCCGGTGACCCTCGCGGCGGCCCGGGCGGTGCTGGTGCCACTGCTCGGGCTGCACCCCCTGCGCCTGGTCGAGGAGTCGCTCTTCCGGAGGCGCCGGCGGCAGGCGCGGCGGCGCCGCCTGCTGGAGCGCGGCCGCAAGGTGCCCCACCGCCGCTCCGTCTACGACGAGCTCTGGTTCTAGTCCCGTGCGGCTGGCGGTGATCGCCGACACCCACATCCCCACCCGGGCGCGCGACCTGCCTCCGGGCGCCTGGCGGGTGATCGACGCCGCCGACGGCGTGCTCCACGCCGGGGACGTGGTCGATCCCGGGCTGCTGGAGCGGCTGCGCGAGCGCGTGCCGCTCTGGGCGGTGCTCGGCAACAACGACCATGCCCTCCGGGGCGTCCTCCCCGAGCGCCTCGAGCTCGAGCTCGGCGGGGTGACGGTGGCGATGGTCCACGACGCCGGCGCGGCGGCGGGCCGGCGGGCCCGGCTGCGCCGCTGGTTCCCCACCGCGCGGGTGGCGGTCTTCGGCCACAGCCACGTCCCCGCCGTGGAGGACGACGGCGGGCTGCTGCTGCTCAACCCGGGGTCGCCCACGGATCGCAGGCGCATGCCCAGCTTCACCCTGGCGGTGCTGACCCTGGGCAGGGCGGGACCGGCGGCGAAGCTCGTCGACCTGGGTCAGGAGCGAGCCGGCCGCTGAATCGGAGGACGGCCCCGCCCGCGGATACCATTGGCGGCGGATGGGGCGGCGTGCTGAGGGACATCGGTGCTGGGACTGGGACGGCCGCCGTCCACCGCGGGACGCGGCGGCGGAGAGGGGGTTCGCACCCGCGACCACCTCGCCAACGTGCGGACGTTCCTGGCCTGGACGCGGGTGGGGCTCGCCATGGTGGGGCTCGGCTACGTGGTCGACCGGTTCGACCTCCTCGAGCAGAGCGCTCGTCATCGCGCGCTCTCCGCGCATCCCGAGAGCCGGGCACTGGGGCTGGCGATGGTCGTCCTCGGCGGTGTCGTCTACCTGGGAGCCTTCGTCCGCCTCCTCGTCGCCCGCCGGATGATCGAGCGGGCGAGCTTCCGGCCGCGTCCCTCCCTCGACACGGCTCTCACCATCGTCGCCGCCCTCGGGGGCGGCATCTTCGTCGCATACCTCATCCATGTCGGAGGATGAGGCGGTGATCCCCGACCCGGGCCGGCCGTCCACGGCGCCGCCGGCGCAGGGTTCGTCCGAGTCCACCCGGGCCCGTGAGCACCTCGCCAACGAGCGCACGATGCTGGCCTGGACGCGGACCAGCCTGACGCTGATCGGCCTCGGCTTCGTGGTGGCACGGTTCGGTCTCTTCCTGCGGGCGCTGGAGCAGCCGCCCACCGCCTCGCCGTCGCACCTCAGCGTCTCCGCGCTCATCGGCATCGCGCTCATCGTCGCGGGGATGGTCGCCGCCGCCGCCAGCCTGGTGCGCTTCTTCCGGGCGCGGCGGCAGATCGACGAGGGCTGCTACCGCGCGGAATACTGGCCCGAGCTCCTCCTCCTCGCGATGATCGCACCGCTCGGCGTCGCCCTCGCCGTGTACCTCGCCGTCAACGGCTGACCCGCCTCAGCCCGCCCAGGGATGCCTCCCCTCGGGCACGGGGCAGACCCCGTCCAGGCCGGCCAGGGAGCGGTGCTGCCGCCGCCCCTCGAGGCGCATCGCCATCCGCTCCACGGTGGGGGGGTCGAGCGTGGCCAGGGTGGCCGGGTGGATGCGAAACCACGCCGCGACGGCGTCGCGCAGCGCCCGGGTGGTGACGTCCCGGCGCTCTCTGGAGGAGGCGGCGCTCGCCGCCCGCTCACGTTCCAACGGAAAGGTCGGGGCCATGTCCGATCGTGTCTCCCCTAGTGCCACCGCACCGGTGCGCCTCGGAATAGAACCTCAATCTCGTCAATTGCGTCGCCAAGGGCAACAGGATAGAGGGCTCGGGCCGTGCCCCCCTATCCTGCACACCGCCCGCCGCCGTGTAAAGGAGCGGTATTCAGTAGCGTTCGAGGACGAGGAAGTGGGAGAGGCCGAGGACGTCGGCGGGCGTCCCCTCCGCTCCCTGGAGGGCGCGGCGCAGCACCTTCCCGGGTCCGCCCAGGCGGGCGACGATGTTGTCGTACCCGCCGAAGATGCGCCCGTGGTGGACCACCTGCACCGGCTGCCCGGCGAAGAGCCGGAGCAGGCCGCGGCGGGTGTAGGCGCGGACGTGGGGGGCGAGGCGGTTGCGGAGCGGGTCGGGCAGGTAGTTGACCAGCGGGGCGTTGCCGAAGCGGTAGCTGCCGCGCCAGTAGACGCCGTGCTGCTCCACCGGGTACCAGCGGTTGGGGCAGAAGAGCACCACCCTCCCGCCCCGGCTCAGCACCCGCACCATCTCGGCCGCCGAGACCCGGTCGTCGGCGACGTGCTCGATCACCTCGTTGGTGAGCACCACGTCGAAGCTGCCGTCGGGGAAGGGCAGGTGCTCGTTGGCGGCGTTGACCACCAGCGGTGGGTCGAGCCGCCCGGCCGCCTCGACGGCCCGGTCGCGGTCGTACTCGAGCCCGACCACGAGCCGCGCGAGGGGGCTCAGCCGCTCGACGTAGCGGCCGACGCCGCAGCCGATCTCCAGGACCCGGGCGCTCCCCAGCTCCGGCACCGCGTCGCGGATCATCGCCAGCCGCCGCTCCTGGCCTGCGCGCCAGACGTAGGACGGCTCGCCGCAGCGGGCCGCCTTCTCCATGTCCGGGCGCTCACGCGCCCGCTGGCGGGGGGCCTCCCCCCTGCCGCTACCCCCCTGGTCCGGGCGCTCACGCGTCCGCTGGCGGGGGGCCTCCCCCCTGCCGCCACCCCCCTGCGAGCGGTTCTCGGTCGGCGGCGCGTGGGACATCGGCGCGGAGTCTAGCCGGGTGGCAGCGCGGCGATGGCCACGGTCACCCGGCCGCGCACCCGCTTGGGGAGGCGCAGGCCACCCCCGGGCGCGCCCAGCAGCGCCGCCGCCTCGCTCACCGAGGGGGTGCCCACGAAGCCGGCCACCACCGCCGAGGGGGTGGGCACCTCCACTCCGGCCAGCGCCTCGGCGGGATGACCGGACAGCGGCCAGCCGCGCTCCGCGCACAGCCCGCGGAGCGCGGGCTCGTCGCACTTGCGGTCGAGGGTGCCGACGGCGGCCACGGCGAGCGGGCTGAGCCCGGCCTCGGCGAGGGCGGCGTCGACCGCCCCGGCCAGCTCGCCGCCGTCCACCCCGGCCTCGCAGCCCACCCCGAGCACCGCGGTGGGCGGGCGCAGCACCAGCCACCCCGGCTCCGCCTCCAGGGCACGGTCGCTGATGACGATGGCGGCCCGGGGCGCGGCGGCGCGGAGCGAGTCGAGGTCGGGATGGCGGCGCAGGCAGGCGGGCCAGTCGCCGGACGCCTCCCAGGGCTCGCCGCACTCCTGCACCAGGCCGACCGGGTCGCCGTCGAGCAGGGCCGCGGTGACCGCGGCGAGGGTGCGCCGGTCGTCCGGCCGCCAGCCGCGGGCGGCGGCGACCTCGTCGGGGGCGGGCCAGGGGCGGCCGTCGCTCGCGGTGGTGACCACCGCCTCCGCGCCGAGGGCCGCGGCCACCTGCCGGGCGAGCCGGTTGCCGCCCCGGGCGTGGGCGCCGGCCAGCGGCACCGCCCAGCGGCCGCCGTCGTCGACCGCCACCACCGCGGGGTCGCGCAGCTTGTCGGCGAGGTGGGGCGCGATCAGCCGGATCGCCGCCCCGGTGGCCATGACCAGCACCACCGCCGCGTGGGTGGCCACCAGCCGTGCGACCACCCCGCGGGCACCACCGCTCTCCGCCCGCGCCCCGGGCACCGCCCCGGCCAGCCGCGCCGGCAGGTGCAGGCGGGCGCCGGCCAGGGCGGCA
>JAQBPH010000475.1:0-4063 GCA_028287625.1 Chloroflexota bacterium
TCGTCGAGTACCTCGACGAGCGCCCCAGCCGCGCGGACCTGGAGCGGCTCATGGCGATGCTGGGCATCGACGACCCCCGCGCGATGATCCGCGAGAAGGAGCCGCAGTATGCCGAGCTGGGGCTGGCCACCGCGAGCCGCGACGCGGTGCTCGACGCCGTGGTCCAGCACCCCATCCTGCTCCAGCGCCCGATCCTGGTCCGCGGCGACCGCGCCGTCATCGCCCGGCCTCCGGAGCGGCTGCTCGAGCTCCTCTGACACCGGTTGTGCCCCGCGGGCTGACTCCCGGCCGCCGCTCCTCCACACTCCCGGGGATGAGCGGAGACGGCCGGCATCCCGACAGAGCCCCCGGGCCGGTGATCCGTGGCCTGTCGACGCGCATCGTCTACGAGAACCGGTGGATGCGCGTGCGCGAGGACGAGGTCCTGCGCCCCGACGGGTCGACCGGCGCCTACGGGGTGGTGGACAAGCCCGACTTCGCGCTGGTCATCCCGCTCGACCGCGACGGCTTCCACCTGGTCGAGCAGTACCGCTATGCGGTCGGGGCGCGGTCGTGGGAGTTCCCGCAGGGCACCTTTCCCGACCGGCGCACCGGCGACCCCGCCGACCTGGCCCGGCTCGAGCTCGAGGAGGAGACCGGCCTGCGGGCAGGACGCCTCCAGCACCTCGGCCACCTGTACCAGGGGCCGGGGCACAGCAGCCAGGGGATGAACGTCTTCCTCGCCACCGAGCTGTCGCCAGGCCCGCCCCGGCGGGAGCTCGAGGAGCAGGACATGCGGCAGCGGTGGGTGACCCGAGCCGAGCTCGAGGAGATGATCGGCCGGGGCGGCATCCGCGACTCGTCGACGATCGCCGCCTACGCGCTGCTGATGCTGCACGAGCGCCGGCCCTCCGCGCCCGGGTGATGCTCCGATCCCCGCTGGTGGAGACGCGCTTGCGCTGCCGCATACTCGGCGGGTGGCAGCCGCCGCCGACCACGACCAGCCGGGCTATGCCCTCGACCTGATCCCGTCGGAGCGCGCCCGCTACCGGTTCGTGGCGCAGCGTGCGCTCCAGACGGAGGGCGACCGCTGGCGGCGGTACGGGGTCGTCCCCGGGGCGCGGATCGCCGACGTCGGCTGCGGGCCGGGCGCCGTCCTGGTCGAGCTGGCGCGGCTGGCCGGCGGCACCGGCGCCGTGGTCGGAGTGGAGCCCGGAGCCGAGGCGCGCGCCGCCGCCGCGGAGGAGATCGCGGGCGCGGGGCTGACCAACGCGTGGGTGATCGAGGGACGGGCGGACGACACCGGCCTCGCCCCCGCGTCGCAGGACGTCGTGATGATGCGGCTGGTGCTCTTCCATGTCGGCGCCGGCGCGCAGGCCGCCGTCGACCACCTGGCGACGCTGCTGCGGCCGGGAGGGCACCTCTACCTCGTCGACGTCGACGCCACCGGCGTGCGGTTCAGCGTCGACGACCCCGACGTCGCCGAGGGCTCGGCGCGGTATAGCGAGTTCCAGCGGAGCCGGGGCTGCGACATCGCCATCGGTCCGCGCCTCGGGTCGCTGGTGCTGGCGGCCGGGCTGGAGCTGGTCGAGCGCGCGGGCCTGTTCCACATCGCCCCCCGGGAGCTGCTCGCCCTCGGCGGCGTGATGGCGGCCGCGACGCCCGCGATGCTCGCGGCGGGAGCGGCCACCGAGGAGGAGGTGGCCCGCTGGTCCGCGGGGCGGCGGCGGATGGCGGAGAGGCCGGATGCGGCCATGTTCGTCCCGGTGCACATCGCGGTGGGACGCCGGCCCGGGTAGGGTCGCGGCCGGCGGAGCCCGCGCAGAGGAAGGAGGATCCGATGGCCAGGACGGTGGCGCTCGGCGCCGCGCTCCTTCTCGCGGCCTGCGGCAGTGCGGCGCCCGGACCCTCCGCGAGCCCACCCGCGACCACCGCGACGCCGGACCCCGCCGGAGCCTGCCTGCAGAGCTCGTCGCCGCCGCCCTCGCCGGGCTTTGGGCCGGGGCCGCAGGTGCCCGCGCTCACCACGATCCAGTTCGCCTCCCCCCGGCAGGGGTGGGCGGCGGGCCGCGGCCGCATCCTCGCCACCACCGACGCCGGGGCCACCTGGGCCGTGCAGTACCAGGGTCCGGCGCAGCTCATCCTCGTCGACTTCGTCGACACCCGCACCGGCTGGGCGGTCGCCCTCGACGGGCTGCTCGGCACCTCCGACGGCGGCCGCTGCTGGCGGCGACTCGGTGAGCCCGACCGGCCCCTGGTGTCGGTGCACTTCGTCGACCCCCGCCGGGGCTGGGGGGTGACGGGCTCGACCGGGGCTCGTGCGAACGGGCTGCCGAACACGATCGCGCTCGGCGACGGGGTGCCGGCGCAGCCCGCCGGCGGGCGCCTGGTGCTCACCGGCGACGGCGGGCGGAGCTGGCGCATCGCGGCGACCTCCCCCGCGGACGTGCAGAGCGTCTGCTTCAACGACTCCGGCCACGGCTGGCTCGGCGCCGGCGGCCACCTCCACCACAGCGCCGACGGCGGCACCACCTGGCGCCTGGTGCCCGGGCTGCCCACCCCCCGGGGCGGGGGCGGCGTCATCTCCCTCCAGTGCGCGGCGCCGGACTCGGCGTGGCTGCTCGACCTGAGCCTCGAGGGCGCCGCCGGCAACCAGCCCTACGCCGCCTTCGCCTCGGTCGGCGGACACCCACCGGCCGAGCTCTTCGAGGACATGTTCGGAGGTGGCGCCGCCCGGCCGGCCCCCGGCACCTATCCCGGGCCCCTCAGCGTGATCGACGCCACCACCGCCGCCTTCCTGGGGCTGACGCCGGCGCTGCCCCCCGACCCCGTGGGCTTCGAGGAGGCGACGGTCACCGGCGCCGCCGTCGCCATCACCCACGTCGAGCGGGTGCCGGGCATCGACCGTGCCTGGGGAGCGAGCTTCGCCAGCCCCACCACCGGCTGGGTGGTCGCCGACGCCGGACGCCGGGCGGTCATCCTCGTCACCACCGACGCCGGCCGCACCTGGACCCGGCAGTACGCGACCGCCCCGTAGCCCGGTCGCGCACCGTCCCATCGCCCGGTTTCGCCCCGCCCGCAGCCCGGTTGCGCCCCACCCCGAGGGTCGGGTCCAATGCGCGCATATGCCCCCCGCCGATCCCGTCGTCGCCCACTACGCCCGCGGCGGTCTGGCCGCGACCCTCCTCGCGGCGCTCGCCGCCGCCGGGGTCGACCCCGAGCACCCCCGCCCCGAGGACCTGGCTCCGCTCGAGGAGTTCCACACCCTGGGCCGCCCCGCCACCCTCGAGCTGGCAGGCCTCGCCGGCGTCACCGCGGGGATGCGCGTCCTCGACGTCGGCGCGGGGATCGGCGGACCCGCCCGTCTGCTCGCCCGCCGCCACGGCTGCCACGTCACCGCGCTCGACCTCACCGCCGAGTTCTGCGAGGTCTCACGGCTGCTCACCGAGCGCACCGGGCTCGGCGACCGGGTCGACGTGCGTCAGGGTGACGCCCTCGACCTGCCCTTCGACGACGGCTCCTTCGACCTGGTCTGGACCCAGCACGCGGCGATGAACATCGCCGACAAGGCGCGCCTGTACGCGGAGATGCACCGGGTGCTCGTCCCCGGCGGCCGGCTCGCCCTCTACGACGTCGTCGCCGGAGGCGTGGAGCCGATCCACCTCCCGGTCCCCTGGGCGGAGCGGGCGGAGATCAGCCACCTGGTGACGCCCGGCGCGCTGCTGCGCCTGCTCGCGGAGGCGGGCTTCGAGGTGGTGGTCTGGGAGGACCTCACCGAGGTGGCGACCGCCTGGATGCGGCGGCTGGTGGCCAACCCCGACCCTCCCGCGCTCGGCCTGCACCTGCTCGTGTCCGACCTTCCGCGCAAGGCCGCCAACTGGCTGCGCAACCTGGAGGAGGACCGGACCCGCCTGCTCCGGGCCGTGGCCCGCCGCTGAGCCGGTCAGCCCTCGGCCGCCTCGACCGCCTCGACCGCGAGGGCCAGGGACAGGAGCCGCCCGGCGATGGTCTTGTCTCGCCGGTTGCGACCAGCACCACCCGGCGCTCGGGCGTGAAGCAGAAGCCGTAGCACTGGGTCAGGGCC
>JAQBPH010000485.1:0-7652 GCA_028287625.1 Chloroflexota bacterium
TGGAGTCGTGGTGTCACACGTGGCCAGCATATCGCCGCCCGGCCGGGCGGAGCCGGGCCCGGCCCCGGCGGCGGTGACGGCGCGCTGACGCCACGTCACAGATCGCCGGATGCCCGTATCCCGGCGAGCGGCGGCGGCGACTCCCGACCAGAACCCGCCACGGGGCGCCACTGAGCGAGGAGACCCATGAACCCCTTCAGGACCTTCAGCACCACCGCCGTCGCGGCCGCAGGAGCGCTGGTGATCGGCGGCGCCGCCGCCGCCGCGGCGATCGGCACCACCCTGCACGCCGCGCCCACGGCGGCGACGGTGCGCGCGGCGGCGGAGACGCCGGCGGCCACTCCCGAGCCGAGCCCGGCGGCGAGCACCCCGGCGGCCACCGCCACCCCCGCTCCCGCGACCACCCTCGTCACCACGGTCACCTCCACGAGCACGAGCACCGCCCACTCGGAGTCGGAGGCGGCGGACAACGAGGCCGGCGAGACAGGGGCCGACAGGACCGAGACCACGACCACGACCGGCTCGGAGACCGCCGAGACCGGCGACCACCAGAACGGGCACCAGCACGCCGTGGCGACCTCGTCCCCGTCCCCCCGGGCCGGCGAGAACCACGGCGAGAAGGGCGCCGACGACCGCGGCCTCGGCGCCGACGGCAAGGGCGGCGGCGGCCGCTGAGCTCTGACCGGCAGCGCGGGCCGGGGAGCCGAACCTCCCCGGCCCCGTCGCGACCGGGCCGTGGCGCCGCCATGACCGTCCCGTGTCCATGGCGTCCGTACCGTGAACCGCAGTGAACTCCGCCTCGCCACGCCACCGTTGAGGAGCCCCCGTGCCCCGTGGTCCGGCCTGCGCGCCGCCGGGTCCCCTCCCGAGACCCGGGCGGTCCGCGCCGCAGTGCAGGCGCCGCCCGGCGCCGCCGAGCGGGCGGTCGAGGCGGCGTCCCGAGGTGACGCCTCCGGCTGGAACTGGCTGTTCGACCGCTACCACCGCGTGGTCCTCCGCTACGCGATGGGACGGATCGGCGACCTCGACGCCGCCGAGGACGTCACCCAGGAGGTGTTCGTCGCCGCCGTCCAGGCGATCGGCCGGCTGCGCGACCGCAGCGAGGCCGGGGTCGAGGGCTGGCTGCTCGGCATCGCCCGCAACCGGGCCGTCGACCGGGTCCGGCGGCTGCGCCGCGAGCGGCTCGCTGTGGGGCACGCCGAGGTGACCGCCGACGCCGCCGAGCTGGTGGTCTCGCGGATCACCGCGGCGGAGCTGCGCACCGCCATGGAGCAGCTCTCCACCGACCAGCGTGAGGTGGTGCTGCGGCGCTTCGTCCTCGACCAGTCGCTGGAGCAGGTCGCGGCCGCCACCGGGCGCCCCCTCGGCGCGGTGAAGTCCATGCAGCACCGCGCGCTCGCCTCGCTGGCGCGCATCTGCGGGGAGGAGGAGCGATGAGCGAGCCGAACCCGCGGCTGCGCCAGGCCTTCGCCGAGCTCGTCGCGGACAGCGCCGTCTCCCCGTCGGCCGCCTTCCAGGCGTGCGCCCGCGCCGCCATGCACACCGCGGTCGAGAGCCGCGCCGCCCGCCGCACCGGCTGGGCGCCGCTCCGCGGCCTGGCCGGCCGGCGCACCGCCGCCCTCGGAGCCGTCCTGGCCACGGCGACGGCGTCGGTGCTGGTGGCCGGCTGGTCGGCGCCCCCCGGCTCGTCCCTCCACCCCGTCCGCCTGGTGCGCGAGCAGCTGACCCTGGCGCTCCCCGGGGCTGACCGCGCCGGCCGCGAGCTGGGCTTCGCGGAGGACCGCCTCCGCGAGGCGACCCGCGCCCCCAACCCCGCGGCGGCCCTGACCGAGGCCTCGTCCCTCCTCGCTGCCGCGGGACGCGAGCTCCACGGCGGCGCCGGCGCGCAGTGGGGACGCTGGTCGCGGGACGAGGCCCGGCTGCGCCAGGCCGAGGGCAGCGGGCAGCCCGGTCGCGACGCGTCCGACCCTGGGCACGTCGAGGACGGGAGCGGTGGCGGCGGGACCTCGGCCGGCGGACGCTCCGGAGGCGCCGGACCGACCCCACTCCCGGACGGCGGCTCCTCGGGCGGCGACGGCCCCCGCCGCGGCTCCGCATCGCCCACCGGCCAGGCCGGAGCGCCGGTGGGCGGTGGCGCAGGCTCTCCGGACGGGTCCGGCCACCACGGCGGCGGCGCACCGCCCACCGCGGCCGCCACCACGTCGGCGGTCGGCGCGGGCGGGTCGGGCCGTGACGGCGGCGGCGGCGGCCGCGGCCCGGGCGGTGGTGACCGATCCTCCACCTCCACCATCGGGCATCACGGGTGAGCAGGGCGCGCTGACGACCAGCCCTCCGGCCGCACGACGAGATGGCGCAGCAGCCACGAGGGACGGAGCCGCGGTCGACGTCTTCTGACCAGAACTCACGCACCGGCATGAGTGCGGAGCGGGCCGGCCCTACTCCTCGGGATGGAACGGTGGCAGGTGCTGGATGTCCTCCGGCGTCATCCGGACGAACAGCGCCGCGTCATCGCTGCGCTCCAGGAAGCGGACCTGGATGAGCACGTCGTGCTCCAGAAGACGGTCCGGTTGGACGACCACACCGACCAGCTCGCCCTCGTCGAAGAGCACGTCCCGGACCTGGCCGAGCCTCTCCCCGTCGTGGCCGAGCATGACGTTCTCGTCCGCACGGATCTCGATGTCGCCGGGGACCTTGCCGGCCTCCTCGACCTCCGCCCGCAGCCGCGGCGCCCCGAGCAGGATGCCGACGGCCTCCTCCGCCGTCTCGGTGGCGCGGACCGGAGCGAGCTGATAGCTGAGGTAGGGTGGGAGCCGGCGCACCTCCCTGGAGGTGAGCGACAGCTCCACCCGCTCGCTGGAGATCCGGGCGATCGCGGACAGCGGAATGATCAGCTCGTCGGTCATCAGGCCGGCCGCCAGCGCCAGCAGATGGCCGTTGAAGCGAACGCTCTCCTTCACGACCACCTGGTGCGGGTCCCAGGTCTCCTGGTCGACCACCACCCGGTGCAGGCTCCCGACGTGCCGGCCGTCGGACGAGTACACGGGCGCGCCGAGGTGGAAGTCGGCGAGGCGCTGGCGGAGGTTCTCTGGCAATGCCATGGCGTTCCCTGCTCGCTGGGTGGATGGCGCGCCGCTGCGGCGAGATGGCCGTGCGCGAGCATACCGGGTACCAGCGGCCACTCTGCCAGAGGCCAGTGCCTGGCTGGGAAGAGGGGGCTCGACTCGAACCTCGAACGCGGAGTTGGGGGCCTCGGTGACTCGGGCCGGCGAAGCGCCGTGGGCTCACCGTCGGCTGTACTGGAAGCTGGAACCGGCAGATCAGACCGCGAGATGGCTCGCGGCCGCCCCGGTCGGTGCGACAATCTCGAGCATGGCCAGCGTACCCCAGCACGCTCACGACCCGGTCGACGATGAGGTCACGCGCATCCTCGCGGACCCCGTGCTGAGGGCCCGTCTCGAGGATTTCGAGCGGCGGCTGGCGCGTGGTGACCTCGGGCCGGGCATCCCCCACGCGGAGGCTCGGCGCCTCGTGGGGCTGAACGACGACCCCGTCGCCGACACCCCGCAGGAGTGAGGCTCCTCTGGGAGGGCGTCATCCACCGGGTCGTCGGCGACGAGCGGCTGCGGATGGATGGCCCTGCCGACGGGCCCAAGGGCTGAGGGGGCAAACCCCGCCAGTTCGGAACGGTCCCGGACGGCGGGGAGCAGTGGCGCCAGGTTACCGGATGACGGCCTCGCGGAGCGCGTCACGCCGGCGCTCGCCGAGGAGCTCGTCGACCAGGCTGACCTCCGGCGGGACCCGGGCCAGCACCTCCTCCTGGAGCAGGGTGAGGAGGTCGGAGGACTGCGCCGCCGAGCCCGACTCGCCGCCCGGGGGGCGCTGCTCGAGGAAGGCAAGGGTCTCGGCAGCCTCGCCACCCGACGGCTGGTCGACAAGGAGGTGGAGGCGTTCGCGGTTGGTCACCGAGAAAGCCTACGACGCTCTGCGCCGACTGGGGCGGATTCGGGTGGAGATGATGGCTCTTGCCGCACGGCAGCGGCCGCCCGGCTCCCGTCCGTCCTCAGCGCACCACAGCCGCAGCGTGGTCGGACGGCGCGAGAGCCTCTACCATGGCCCTGATGGCCGCCACCGCCGACCCCGTACCCGATCCCATCGACGAGGAGCTCGAGAGGCTGCTCGAGCATCCGGTCGTCCGTGAGCGTCTCGACGACTACGAGCGCCGGCGGGCCGAGGGGCGCCTCGGCGAGGGGATCCCCCACAGCGAGGTTCGGCGTCGCCTCGGACTGCCGCCTCAGGAGCCTGAGCCCCCGCCCAACGACGCTTGAGGCTCTTCTGGGAGCCCGCCGCGCTCCAGGACCTCGAGGAGGCGGCCGCCTGGTCGTCGATACAGGCCAAGAGGGTGGTCGACGCCATGGAGCGGATGGCGACGATCGGCTGGTCGCTCGGCAAGCCCACCCGGCGACCCGGGGTCAGGTACTGGCCGGTGCCGCCGCTCGGGGTCTTCTACGAGCCTCGCGGGGCTGAGCTGCGGGTGATCCAGGTGGTCGACGCGCGCCGGCTGCTGGAGGCTCCCTGACCTGACGGCTCGTCCAGGCGGGCCGACTTACTCCGGGAGGTCAGACAAGAATTGAGCGACGTCGAAATGCCGATCAGGCGGGCCAGCCCCAACGGCGTCTGTACGCTCTTGTTCGGCTTGTGAGGATCAGCACCCCGCGCGCGGAGCAGAGTGATCAGATCACCCCTACCCCTTGAGTTGAAGACGGCGGCGAACAGCGGCGGTTGCCGTAGGCGTTTGGCGTATCCACCTCGGCACCGTGGTCAAGCAACAGGCCAGCGACCTCAGTCCGAGTTCTGCTGGGCCGCGAGATGAAGGGGGGTGAAACCCTGCCCGTCTCCATGGTTCGGATCGTCGCCACCCGCAAGTCGGGCGTTCGCCTCGGCCAGGTTGTTCGTCAGCGCCGCGCTGTGGCTCAGGAGATCCAGGTCTTATCGGCTCTCTCTGAATCGAGATCCGCTGGCTGGGGAGAGAGGATTCGAACCTCTGATTGGCTGATCCAGAGTCAGCTGCCTTACCACTTGGCCACTCCCCAGCGGAGCGAACCGAGAGTCTAGCCCAAGCATGACGGGGAGCCCCGGCGGGGGCGCCGGGGGGTTTCGCGAACGGCGCCCGCACCTATACTGGCCGGGTGAACCTTCTCGAACTGCTCCGATCGCAGGCGCGCCGGTTCCGCTGTCCGGTGTGTGGGGAGAGCATGGCCGACTGCGGTATCAAGGTGCTCGCGCAGCAGGGCAACCGCGCGCTGGTGCGGGTGACCTGCTCGTCCTGCAACGACGAGAACCTCCTCCAGATCGTCATCCAGACCGAGAGCGAGCTCCCCGCGGAGCCCGCAGGACCGCCGCTGTTCGACGAGCCCCGGCCCCAGGTCGCCGCGCCGATCGAGGGCGACGAGCTCCTCGACCTCCACAGCTTCCTCTCCGGCTGGCAGGGCGACCTCCGCGAGCTCACCGAGCGCTAGGCGTCCCGTCAGGGGGCGGACGGCGGACGCGGTGACGGTGTCCCGGTCGAGCCCAGGCTCGGCAGTGGCAGCAACGGTGTGGGTGTCGGCTCCGGCGTGGGCTCGGGCGTCGCCGTGGCCTCCGGGGTCGGGGTCGACGTGGGCACCGGCGTCGGCGCCGCCGTGGGGGTGCCCGAGGCGCTGTCGAAGGAGTTCTTGAACATGCTCGCCGGCAGGGAGTTGACGAAGGGCACGGTGATCGCCTTGCCGACGGCGGTGCCGAACACCCCGTCCATGCCGATCTCGGCGCTGCTGTCGCCCTCGGTGTGGCCCGCCCAGGTGGCCACCACGAAGTCGGGGGTGTAGGCCATGTACCAGGCGTCGACGAAGTCGTCGGTGGTGCCCGACTTCCCCGCGGTGGGGTGCCGGAAGGGCAGACCCCACTGGGCGGCATAGCCGCGCAGGATCCGGGTCACCATCCCCGCCTCCTTCGCCGACATCAGCTGCGGCCCGGGCGGGGGATCACCGGCGTCGAGGACGACGTCCTGTCCCGAGATCACCTTGCGGATCCCCCGCGCCACGACCTTGTGGCCACCGTTGGCGAAGGCGGCATAGGCGGCGGCGTGCTCGATCATGCGCACCGACGACGAGCCGATCGCGGTGTTGGCGTTGGCGGCGAGGTCGCTCCTGATCCCCAGCGAGTGGGCGAAGTCGATCACCTGCTGCACCCCGGCAATGGTCATCGCCTGCTCGGCGGGGACGTTGCGTGAGAGCAGCAGCGCCCGCGAGGCGCTGATCGGGCCGAAGAACTGGCCGTCGAAGTCCTTCACCCCGCCGAGCCGCGTGGACTCGTCGCGCGTGTCCTGGAGGATGGTCGACGGGGTGAGGGCTCCGCTCTTGAAGCCGGTCTCGTAGACGTAGGGCTTGAACGACGAGCCGGGACGCCGCTCGGCGGTGACCACGTTGAACTGACCGCCGATCGCGTCGTTGGCGAAGTCCGCCGAGCCCGCCATCGCCAGGATGTCGCCGGTGGTCGAGTCGAGCATCAGCAGGGCCGCGTTGTTGGCGTTGTGGCCGATGCGCTTCGCCACCGACGCGACCGCGGAGTCGGCCTGCTTCTGGATCGACAGGTCGAGGGTGGTGTCGACCTCCAGGTCGCCCTCGGTGACCCCCGGGTCGTCGGCGAACTGCTGCTGGAGGCTGTCGCGCACGTACTGGGCGAAGTGCGGCGCCGATCCGCCGAAGGCAGGGCTCTGTGGATTCCTGCTGAGGTCGCCGCGGAGCGCCTGCTGGTTGCGGGCGGCCACCGCGGGATCGGAGGCGAGGGGGTCGACCGCCTCGGCCTCGGCGGCGCTGATGTCGCCGGTGGCGAGCAGCGCGGAGACCACGTAGTGCTGCCGCTGGAACGCGGCGGTGGGGTTCTGGAAGGGGTCGTAGTAGGAGGGCGCCTGGGGCAGGCCGGCGAGGAGGCTCGCCTCCCGCAGGTCGAGCGCGGAGGCGTCCTTGTTGAAGAAGGTGTGCGCGGCGTTCTGGATGCCGTAGGCGCCGTGGCCGTAGTAGATGATGTTGAGGTACTTCTCGAGGATCTGCGCCTTGGTGTAGCGGCGGTCGATCTCGTTGGCGAGCAGCGCCTCGCGGAGCTTGCGCAGCGGCGACTTGTCGGCGTTCGACCCGAAGAAGGCGAGCTTGGCGAGCTGCTGGGTGATGGTGCTCGCCCCCTGGGACGGCCGCCGGGCGATGACGTCGACGAAGAGCGCCTTGGCGATGCGACCGAAGTTGAAGGCACCCTCCTGGTAGAACTGCCGGTCCTCGGCGGCGATGGTCGCCTTCTGCAGGATCGGCGCCACCTTGTCGAGGGTCACCGAGGTGCGGCTGACGTCGTCGTGGCCCACCTCGGTGATCAGGGTGTGGTTGCGGTCGTAGATGCGGACCGTCCCGGTGGCCCGCCCGATCGAGCTGACGTCGGGAGTGGTCAGCGCCGCGAAGGCCACCAGGCCGCCAAGGAGAAGGCACTGCAGCGCCACCAGCCCCAGCACGATCCGGATCCCCAGCCTCCAGCGCGGGGAGATGCGGCGCCACCCGCCGGGCCCGCGTCCCTGAGCCTCCGGGACGGCGACCACGCGCGTGCCCGACCGGCGCCGCCGGCGCGGCGGCGGC
>JAQBPH010000594.1:0-6346 GCA_028287625.1 Chloroflexota bacterium
GGGGGGCGGGAGCCGGCATCGGGCGCGCCAGCGCACGATGTCTTGCGACCAGACGGGGGGGACGCAGTCCCCCCCGAGTCAAAACCGGCGGCAGAGCGGCCCCACGCGAATCTCGACCGGCGGCAGAGCGGCCCACCGCGAATCTCGACCGGCGGCAGAACTGCCGGGCATCTCCACCGGCCGGCAGAACAGCCGGGCATCTCCGCCGGTGGCAGATCGGCCGAGCCTCTCGCCCGGCCCGCAGATCAGCCGAGGTCACCCGACTCTCAGGCCGCGGTGAGCCTCGCCGCCTGCTGTGCGTCGACCTTGACCCCCGGGCCCATGGTGGAGGTGAGCGTCACCGTCCTCACGTAGGTGCCCTTGGCCGCCGACGGCTTGGCCCTGATGATCGCCTCCATCAGGGTGGCGAAGTTGTCCCGCAGCTTGGCGTCGTCGAACGAGACCCTGCCCACGGGCACGTGGATGATGCCGAAGCGGTCGACGCGGAACTCGACGCGGCCGCCCTGCACGTCGCGCACCGCCTTGGCGATGTCGAAGGTGACCGTGCCGGACTTGGGGTTGGGCATCATGCCGCGGGGGCCGAGGATCTTTCCCAGCCGGCCCACCTGACCCATGATGTCGGGGGTGGCGAGAGCGACGTCGAAGTCGATCTCCCCCGCCTGCACCTTCTTGACCAGGTCCTCGCCGCCGACGATGTCGGCGCCGGCCTCGAGGGCCTCGCGCATCTTGTCACCCATGGCGAAGACGGCGATGCGCCGGGTGCGCCCGGTGCCATGGGGCAGGAGCGCACTGCTGCGGACCATCTGGTCGGCGTGCCGCGGGTCGACGCCGAGGCGGACGTGCGCCTCGACGGTGGCGTCGAACTTGACCGGCGAGGTCTGGCGGACCAGGGTGACCGCCTCCTGGGGGTCGTAGAGGCGGTGCGCCTCGATCTGGCTGGCGGCCTCGCGGTACTTCTTTCCGTAGCGGTGTGGCATGTGACTGCTCTCCGTGTGGTGATGGCGGGCCGCTCGGCGGCGACCCTCCCACTGGTGGACGGATCTAGACGACGACCAGGCCCATGGACCGGGCCGTGCCCTCGATGACGCGCATCGCCGCCTCCATCTCGAAGGCGTTGAGGTCCTTCATCTTCAGCTCGGCGATCTCGCGCACCTGGTCGCGGGTGACCGTCCCCACCTTGTCGCGGTTCGGCTTGGCCGAGCCCTTGTCGACCCCCGCCGCCGCCTTGAGCAGGTCGTAGGCGGGGGGCGTCTTGGTGATGAAGGTGAAGGTGCGGTCCTCGTAGACGGTGATCTCCGCGGGGATCACCGTGCCCGCCTGCGCGGCGGTGCGCTCGTTGTAGGTGCGGCAGAACTCCATGATGTTCAGCCCGTGGGGGCCGAGCGCGGTGCCCACCGGGGGCGCCGGCGTGGCCTTGCCCGCGACGATCTGCAGGCGGATGACGGTCTTGACCTTCTTCTTTCCCATGGGACTCCTGGAACTCCTATCGCCCTACCGCAGCCGCTCGACCTGGAGCAGGTCGAGCTCCACCGGGGTCTCGCGGCCGAACATGTTGACCAGCACCTTGAGCTTGCCCTTGGCGGGGTCGATCTCCACCACCTTCCCGTGGAAGTCGGTGAAGGGCCCGTCGACGACGCGCACGTTCTCGCCGGTCTGGTACTCGACGGTGACCTTCTGGGCCACCGCCTCCTTGGTCTTGATGATGCTCCGGATCTCGTGCTCCTGGAGCGGCACCGGCTTGTTCCCCGAGCCCACGAACGAGGTCACACCCGGGGTGTTGCGGACCACGTACCAGGATTCGTCGGACATCACCATGTTGACCAGGATGTAGCCGGGGAAGATGCGCCGCGCGACCTTCCTCCGCTGCCCGTCCTTGATCTCGATGACCTCCTCGGTGGGGACGAGGACGTCGAAGATCTTGTCCGACATGTCCATCGACTCCACGCGCTTGAGGAGGTTTGCCCGCACCTTCTCCTCGTGACCGGAGTAGGCGTGCACCACGTACCACTTGGAATCGGTGGGCGGGGTGCGGGTCTCGGCGGCGATCTCGGCCATATCGGTCATTTGCCCTGGAAGTTCTTGATGGTGGTGCTGCCGCTCTGCACGTACAGCTGCTTCACGGCGAGCGAGAGGAGGAAGTCGGCGAGCCCGATGAGCAGCGCGAAGATGATCACCGTCGCGATCACCACCTGGGTCATCTTGATCAGCTCGGTGCGCGTCGGCCACGACACCTTGCGCAGCTCGAGGTACACCTCCCTGAGGTAGTTGCCGCCTCGCTCCGGCTTGGGCGGGGCGGCTCCCCCGCCGCGCGGGCCACCCGGTGGCTTGGGGGTGGCCGCCTTGGCCTTGGCCACGTCTGTCCTCCGACGCTGAAAATGGCGCGACCGACTGCTCAGCCGGTGCGGACGATGAACGATGAGATGGCAGGGGCGACACGACTCGAACGTGCGACCTGCGGTTTTGGAGACCGCTGCTCTACCAACTGAGCTACACCCCTGTGTTGGGACACGGAAGAGCCGGACCCGACTGCGGCCCTGCGGCTACTTCGTCTCCCGGTGCGCCGTGTGGGTGCGGCACCGGCTGCAGAACTTGCGCAGCTCCATGCGATCCGGATCGTTTCTCTTGTTCTTCTGGGTCGTGTAGTTGCGTTCCTTGCAGGTGGGACACTGCAAGGTCACGATCATCACGCCACCCTTACCCGCAGCCATCGTTGTGCCTCGACAAAAATAAAACCTAGCGGCGGCTAGGTGCGCGACGGAGTGTATCAGAGCGAGGTCCGGGGGTCAAACCTTCCGCCGTCTCCTCACCCCGCCCCATCAGTGTGACCTCCTCACCCCCGGCCGAAACCTCGCGCAGCAGCCCGGTCTCCACCTCGTAGACGAAGCCGCGGACGCTCTCCTTGCGGGGGACGAAGGGACTGGCCTCGATCCGGGCGAGCGACTGGCGGACCTCCTCCTCGAGGTCGGAGAAGGCCTCCAGGGCGAAGGCCGGCCTCACCCCGGTGTCCGCCTGGACCTGCGCCTTCACCTCATCGTCGGTGAAGGTGAGCATGCCGCAGCCGGTGTGATGCAGGAGGATGACCTCCTCGGTGCCGAGCAGCCACTGGGACACCAGCAGCGAGCGGATCACGTCCTCGGTGACCGCCCCGCCGGCGTTGCGGATGACGTGGGCCTCCCCCTCCCGGAGCCCGAGGATGGCGTAGACGTCCATCCGGGCGTCCATGCAGGCGACCACCGCGACCTTCCGCTCGGCGCTGGCGGGGGGGCGGCTCGCGAAGCCCCCCGCGTACGCGCGGTTGTTGTGGAGCAGGCGGTCGGTGACGCTCATGGCCTCCCTACGATATCCGCCCGCCCCCCGCCCGGGGCGCACGGAGGAGGACCGCCGATGCCCGCGCTCACGTCGCCGGAGGTGCGCGCCGCCTTTCTCGACACCGCCGTGGTCGCATGCGCGGTGCTCGCCCTCCCCGAGGTGGCCCGCCGCTGGGACGAGCCCAGCGCCCTGCGCCTGCTCTCGGTGCGGGGCCTCGCCGGCCACCTGCTCCGCGGCGCCGGCACCGTCGACGCCTATCTCGACCGCCCCGAGCCCGGCGGCGAGCCGATCACCGCCGCCGCCTACTACGCCCGGGCCCTCCCCGAGGCGGAGGACATCGCCTCCCCGATCCACACCGCCATCCGCGAGCGCGGCGAGGAGCAGGCGGCGGAGGGTCCGGAGCGGGTGGCGGCGGCGGCGGCCCAGGCCTGCGGGCGGCTGCGCGAGCGCCTCGCGCGCGAGCCCGCCGGGCGGCTGGTGAGCGTGTACCAGGGCGTCGTCATCCGCCTCGACGAGTACCTGCTGACCCGGCTCGTCGAGCTGGCCCTGCACATCGACGACCTCTGCGTCAGCGTCGGGGTGCCCACCCCGGAGCTGCCCGAGGCGGCCCGGGCGGCGGCGATCGGCACCCTGGTGGAGGTGGCCCGGCTGCGCCACGGCGACACCGCGGTGCTCAACGCCCTGGCCCGGCGCGAGCGCGACTCCGGCGCCGCGCTGCGGGTCATGTAGGGCCCTCGGCGGTCACGGCAGCAGGCTCCGCACCGCCGCCAGCGGCTCGAGCTGGGCGACGGGGTCGGGGCTGGCGGGGTGGAGGACGAATCCGTCGACCCCGGCCGCGCGGTGGGCGGCGAGACCCTCGGCGACGGTGGCGGCGTCGCCGATCAGGCACCAGCGCTCGAGCCGCTCCAGCGGCAGCCCATACTGGCCGCGGGTCAGCGCGTCGACCTCGGCCCGGGCCCGGGCGCGGTCGCCGGTGACGTTGACGAAGACCATCAGCAGCGTCTGCGGGGCGGCCCGGCCGGCGGCCGCGGCGAGCCCGGCGATCCGCTCCCGGCCCTCCGCCACCCGCTGGGGGCTGAGCCAGACCGCCAGCCAGGCGTCGGCCACCCGTGCCGCCCGCGCCTGTGCCGCCTCCGAGCGTCCGCCCACCACCAGGGGCAGCCGCCGCCCGGGCACCGGCTCCAGCCCGGGGCTGCGCAGCGGGAGCAGCGGGCCGGGGTGGTCGACCGGGCCGCCCTCGAGCAGCCTGCCGACAATCTCCAGCGCCTCGTCGACGCGCCGGCCGCGCTCGCGCAGCGGCACCCCGGCGGCCTCGAACTCGGCGGGGTTCTCGCCGCCGGTGCCGACCCCGAGGACGACGCGCCCGGGGGCGAGGGCGTCGAGGGTGGCGAGCTGCTTGGCCACCCACACCGGCGAGCGCAGCGCCAGCAGCATCACCCCGAAGCCGAGGCGCATCGAGCGGGTGCGGGCGGCCACCGCGGCGAGCGCGCCGTAGGGCTCGAGGACGGGGGCGTGGTACTGGAGGTGGTCGCCGGCCCAGCCGGAGTCGAAGCCCAGCTCCTCGGCGCGCGCGGCCGCCTCGATCAGCCGCCAGGCCCCCTGGCGGTAGGGGTCGAAGGTGGGCAGCATGAGCCCGAAGCCGGCGAGGCTGCCGGAGAGGTCGCCGGGTGCCACCGGGGTGCCGGTCGCGGGGGTGGATGTCACGCGTTTGATGGTGGCGGGTGCGGGAACACTGCTGCCGTCCGCCACCCGGGCGGCTTCAGATACAGGGACAACCACCATGGCATCGGGCTTCAACCCCACCCCCTCGACCAGCGGTCTCGCTGCACACGCCGGCGGCCTTCCCGCCGAGTGGAAGTGGGCTGCGCTCTTCGTGCCACCCGCGGGCTTCGAGCCGGAATGGCGCGCCTGGCTCGCCCGGGCGCAGAAGGAGGAGGAGCAGTCCACCCTCGCCTACTGGGCGAAGCGCTAGACATACTCCCACCATGCTCGTCGGCGACCTGCGCATCGACCCGGTCGCCGACGGGATGGCGCGGATCGCGCCGTCCGCGGCCTACGCCGGCACCGGCGACGAGGCCTGGGCGCCACACCGCGAGTTCCTCGCCGGCGACGGCATGCTCGAGCTCGAGCTCGGCGGCTTCCTCGTCCGCGGCGGCGGCCACACCGTGCTCGTCGACTGCGGGCTGGGACCGCTGACCCGCGCCTCCTACCAGGGCGGCCGGCTGCTCGACAGCCTGGCGGCGCTGGGCGTGGCGCCGGCGGACGTGACCGACCTGGTCCTCACCCACCTCCACTTCGACCACGTCGGCTGGGCCACCCAGAAGGGAGAGGTGGTCTTCGTCAACGCGGTGCCCCGCTGCGACCGGCGCGACTGGGAGCACTTCGTCACCGGCCCCGACGGCGGCGCGGCGCGGAAGCTCACCCCGCTGGCGGACCGGGTCGCCTTCTGGGAGGCGGGCTCGACCGTGCTCCCCGGCATCGACATGCTCCACGCTCCCGGTCACACCCCGGGCAGCACCATCGTGGTGGTCTCGTCCGGCACCGAGCGAGCGATGCTGCTCGGCGACGTCGTGCACTGCCCCGTCGAGCTCCTCGACGAGGAGTGGGCGGGGATGGGCGACGTCGACCCGGCGCTGGCGCGGCGCACCCGCTCCGCGCTCATCCGCGAGATCGAGGGCGGCGATGTCCCGGTGGCCGCGGCCCACTTCCCCGGGCTGCGCTTCGGGCGGCTGCTCCGCGGCGAGGGCCGGCGGTCCTGGCGGTTCTAGGTTTTAGGCGGTCTGGGCGTTGGGGTCGGTGGGGTTCGGCGGCGGGGTGATCCTGACCGGGGTGTCGAAGCGGTCGTAGTCCACCTGCGCGGAGATCGCCACCGCGCCGGGCTGGTGGCCGCAGTCGGCGCTGCCGCCGTCACTCTGCGGACCGGTCTGCACCACCCGCACCAGGCGGACGGGCGCGTCGAGGGTCATGTAGCTGCTCTGCGGCGCCGCACCGGCGGCGCGACCGTCGTCGACGAGGGTGGCGACGAGGCGGCCGCCGA